>NZ_FR902056.1:48575-66822 GCF_000437815.1 Acidaminococcus sp. CAG:542 | reverse complement strand
AAGAGTGAAGAGTGAAGAGTGAAGAGTGAAGAAAGGAGGCCGTGATGGCGGACCGGTTTATGAAAGGGACCCTGATCCTGACGGCGGCAGGGCTTATGGTGAAAATCCTGGGTTCGGTGAACCGGATCCTGCTGTCCCGGCTGCTGGGAGGTGAAGGCATCGGCCTGTACCAGATCGCCTATCCCCTGTATCTGCTGCTGGTGGCCCTGTCTTCTGCAGGGATCCCTGCAGCCATGTCCATCCTGATTTCCCGCCGGGCAGCCGCCGGAGACCGGCAGGGGGCCCGGCGGATCCTGGGGATTTCCGCCGGGCTCATGGCCCTGGCCGGAGTGTTTTTTGCCGCTCTGGCCTGGGCCCTGATCCCCTGGCTCATGGACGGGGGCATCGTCAAGGATGGACGGGCCCGGTACGCCATGCTGGCCCTGGTGCCCGCCATTGGCCTGTCCATTCCCGTGGCCTGCTTCCGGGGCTACTTCCAGGGGTTCCAGGAAATGACTCCCACAGCGGTGTCCCAGATCCTGGAACAGTTCACCCGGGTGGTGACCATGGTGCTCCTGGCCTGGGCCCTGCTTCCCTGGGGTCTTCCCTGGGGAGCTGCCGGAGCGGCTTTTGGGGCCGTGCCGGGAGCGGTGGTGAGCCTGGGGGCTCTGTTGTACTTCGTCCACCGGCAGCAGAAACGGTGGCAGCAGGAACCGGTGCCGGCCCTGTCAGAAGAAAGACCCTCCCTGACCCGGACCGCCTGGCAGCTGGTGTCCCTGGCCCTGCCGGTGACCTGCGCCAATCTGATGGTGCCGGTGGTCAGCGGCATCGAAATGATCCTGGTGCCGGACCGGCTGCTGGCGGCGGGCTTTACGGTGGCGGATTCCACCCGGGCCCTGGGCTATCTGTCCGGCATGGCCATGCCCCTGGTAAACATGGGCACCATTCCCACCAACTCCCTGGCGGCTTCGGTGGTGCCTGCGGTGGCGGAAGCCAAGGCACTGGGGGACCGGCCCCTGATGGTGAGCAAGACCCGCCGGGCCTTCCGGTTCTTCCTGCTGCTGAATGTGCCGGCGGCGGTAGGGGTGTACCTGTTGGGGACCCCTATTTCTCAGGTGCTCTACGGCACTATCCATGCCGGGCGGGCCATTACGGCCCTGGCCCCGGCCATCCTGTTCCTGGGGCTCCACCAGGTGTCCACCGCCATCCTCCAGGGCCTGGGCCATACCCGGGTCCCCATGGTGAACATGTTCCTGAGTCTTTTTGTAAAAGTGGGGCTCCTGTGGACCCTCACCGCCAATCCGGTGTGGAACATCCAGGGGGCCGCCTGGGCCACCGATGCCAACCTGGCTGTGGCCGGTCTGGGGAACCTGCTGTGGATGCACCACAGTGACGGGCTCACCCTGCCCGGAAAGAACTGCCTCCGGATCGGCGTTTCCGCCGCCCTGATGGGAGCCGCCCTGTGGGTCATGGGGCCCGTCCTGGCCCGGCTTCCCCTGGGAAATGTGGTCCGGCTGGCCCTGGAGATCCTTGCGGGGGCACTGGTCTATGGCCTGTGCCTTTTGGCCACAGGAGAACTGAAACTCCGGGAACTGAAAAGAAAGAAAGAGGAAAAACGATGAAAACACTCCACGAAAAAGGGATCCACCAGCCGGGGGTCCTGGATCTGCGGCCTCTCATGGAACTGGTCCGGGTACTCCGGGAGCCGGGAGGCTGTCCCTGGGACCGGGTCCAGACCCATACTTCCATGCGCCGGGAACTGGTGGAAGAAGTCTATGAGATGCTGGAAGCCATCGACGACGGCAATGTAGCCGGCATGCGGGAAGAAATGGGGGATGTGCTCCTCCAGGTGGTGTTCCACGCCCGGCTGGCGGAAGAAGAGGGGCTCTTTGCCATGCAGGATGTAATCGACGATGTGGTGAAGAAGCTGGTCCACCGGCATCCCCATGTTTTCGGCGATACCAAGGTCACAGGGGCCGGGGAAGTGATGGCCAACTGGGAGACCCTGAAGGCTCAGGAAAAGACTGAACGGACCCATGCCCTGGATGGCATCGCCAAGGGGCTGCCAGCCCTGATGCGGGCCTACAAACTCAGCGCCAAAGCCGCCAAAACCGGGTTTGACTGGCCCGATGCCCCGGCTGCATGGCAGAAGGTGGAAGAAGAGAAAGACGAGCTCCAGGAGGCTGCAGCGAGCCGGGACAGGGACCGGACGGAAGAGGAACTGGGGGACCTGCTCTTTGCCCTGGCCGTCTATGCCCGGAAACTGGACCTGGAACCGGAAACCACTTTGAACCGGGCCAACAACAAATTCCAGCGCCGTTTTGAGCAGCTGGAAGCCCAGGTGAAGCAGGAAGGAAAAGAATGGAAAGACCTGACTCTGGAAGAACTGGAACACCGGTGGCAGGAGGCAAAGAGAGCAGTAGGGGACGGTCAGCGGTCAGCTGACCAACATGGGGGCACAGGTCGCGAGTCGTGACCCGCGACCGGGGCTGCGGCCCCTGCTCTGGCCCCTTGTTTTCAAGATTTTCCCAAAAAACACGTGCATTTTTCCTATGATTGTGCTAATATGACCATAGTCAGGCGCCAGCCATGCAGGCGCAATACCTATTTAGGAGGATTTATCTCATGAACAAAAGTGAATTGATTGCTGAAGTTGCGTCCAAAACCGCACTGCCCAAAAAAGATGCTGAAAAGGCTGTGAACGCTTTCATCGATACTGTTAAAGAAGCTGTTGCCAACAAAGATAAAGTACAGCTGATCGGCTTTGGTACTTTTGAAGCTCGCGTTCGGAATGCCCGCAGCGGCAAGAATCCTCGCACTGGCGAAACCATTGAAATTGCAGAAGCCAACGTTCCTGCTTTCAAAGCCGGGAAGGCTTTTAAGGATGCCGTAAACAAATAATTGGCAGATCCAGCAACCTGATGCTCCCGGTGTCAGGTTGCTTTTTTTATCCTCTGCAGGAGAGAATTTCCTTCCAGAGGTGGAAAGGCAAGAAAATGGGCCTTAAAAAGAAAAAGCGTTTGGACTGGGCGGTTATCGGACGTACCCTGCTTATCCTGCTGGTCGTCCTGCCTCCGGTGGCGCTGCTGGGTACAGCTCTCCAGCGGGGATACTGGATCTACCAGCTCCGTCAGGAAAGGATACGGACAGAAAACAAAGTCCAGCAGCTGAAAGCGGAAAACGACGCCCTGGCACAGGAAAAAGAGAACCTGGGCGATATCAAATACATAGAAAAAGTGGCGCGGGACGAGCATAATATGGTAGGGAAGAATGAGATCCCGCTGTTTATGGTGAAGAAGTGAAAAAAGGGAGCTGTTGCACATGCAACAGCTCCCTTTTTCTTACTTATCCTGTTCCACCACTTTATCCACAATGGCATCCAGCGCCTTTCGGCTGGCTTCACTGATGTTTTCCAGGGGATTGCCTTCGTCTTCGGCGGCCACCACCTGGGGATCGATGGGGATCCGGCCCAGGAAGGGCAGGCCTTTTTCTTCCGCCAGGGCCTTGCCGCCGCCAGCTTTGAAAATGTCCACTTCCTGTCCGCAGTGGGGACAGACGAATCCGCTCATGTTTTCGATGATGCCCCGGACAGGGATATGGCCCAGCTGGCAGAAGCTAAGGGATTTCCGCACATCGGCCAGGGCCACTTTCTGGGGGGTGGTGACGATGATGGCTTCCGCATCCTTGATGGTCTGGACCACGGTCAGGGGTTCATCCCCGGTGCCCGGAGGGCAGTCGATGATCAGGTAGTCCAAAGGATCCCATTTGGTGTCGCTCATGAACTGCCGGATGGCCCCCACCTTCAGGGGACCCCGCCAGATCAGGGCATCGTCCTGCTGGGCCAGGAAGCCCTGGGCGGACAAAAATTCCAGATGGTCGCTGTACCGGAAGGGAATCAGCTTTTCTCCTTCCACCTGGACGTGCTTGTCCATGAAGCCCAGCATGCCGGCCACGCTGGGGCCGTGGAGATCCACGTCCATCAGGCCCACATGGTAGCCCCGCTGGCTGAGAATCAGGGACAAATCTACGGAAACCGTGCTTTTGCCCACGCCGCCTTTGCCGCTCATGACGACGATTTTATGTTTTACATGGGCCAGGAAATCGGCAATGGCCGCATCCTGGGGATTCTGCTTCGGATTGGATTCGCAGCCGGAGCAGTGGGAATGATCGCAGTGATCACATTCGCTCATTGAAAAAACCTCCCTCATAATCGATTGTCAACCTGTCCCTATTATAGATAAAAATCCAACTGAATGCAATCGGGTTACATTAGAATCAGTGAAGAGGGAAGAGGGAAGGACCTGGCGGGCCGCCGGTTGTGCGGCCCCTACGGATTTCCCCACCTGCTCCCTGAATTCCCCCTGACTCTTCGGTCAAAAACAGTGTATAATAGGGAAGAGAAAAATCCGGGTGCCTGGCACCCATAAGGAGTGAAAACCTATGATGTGGAAAAAAACCATGGCGGTGGCCCTTTTGGCAGCCCTTTGTGCGGCTCCGGCTTATGCTGCGGAACGGCCCAAACTGGCGGATGGAGAACTTTTTGTATCGGAACGGGTGGTGAAGGACGGCCGGGTGCTGTTCCAGGCGGCGGATGCCCACACGGACTGGGAACATGACAGTGAAAAGACCGTACCGGGCCTGGTGTGCACCGCCTTCATCCCTCCCAAGGGGGGAGCGGACGCTCCGGAACTGGCCAGCGTGAAAAAGCTGACCACCCAGCAGGAAAAGGTCCTCCAGGCCCGGCGCCGGTATTCCGGCCCCTCCTATGCCAACCAGCTGGTGCTCTATGCGGCTATGAACACCAACGGCCAGAACGGGAAGCTGGCCATTACCAAGGCGGAACTGTTCGGCCGGCTGCTGAATGTGACTGTGGCCATCCAGGATCCCACCGGTACCCAGGATGACGGCAGTGAAGCCCTGGCGGAAGAACATGTGGTGACCATCCCGGAAAAGAACCTGCCCCGGTTCGGCAATCTCCGGGTCCGTTTCTCCGACGCCACCGGCCATGCCCTGGAAGATCTGGATGTGGCGTTGGAGAGGTAACAGCTCTTGTAACACCCATTACACATTCCCGTTTCAATCTGGCTCCAATTAATTCTCTATTGACGGATTTTGTAAACGGGAGTATTATAGATTCATTCCAATGGTTAAAGGCGGGTTGACAGATGACTCTTTCTTCTCTGAAATGGGAAACTGCATATGGCTTTACCTTTACCCAGAGCTATTATTTTGGCTTTGGTTATTTTGGCTGCCATGAACTGAACAGTTTGCCCATCGTGAAGAGAGACTGAGGCTCCGGCCTTCCGGCGGTTTCCGTGAAGTGAAACCCTGAAGCAGACTCCTTGCGAGTCTGCTTTTTTTGTGGAGAGGCCCCCGTCAGAAAAAAAGTAGGATAGTAGGAAAGCAGGACAGGAGGAAAACAACATGATTATTGTAATGAAGAAGGGTGCACCCAAAGAAGCGTCTGAAAAACTGAAAAAGAGCCTGGAACAAAGAGGCTTCACCATCCATGACAGCATCGGGGAAAACCAGGAAGTCCTGGGGATCGTAGGGGATACCAGTATCCTGGATCCGGAAGATTTCATGGTGAATCCCTGGGTGGATAAGGCCATGCGGGTACAGGAACCTTTCAAACGGGCCAACCGGATGTTCCACCCGGATGATTCCATCATCGATGTAAGCGGCGTGAAAGTGGGGGGCAAAAAGCTGGCGGTGATCGCCGGTCCCTGCTCTGTGGAAGGCCAGGAACAGATGGATACCATTGCCGCCGCCGTGAAAAAGAGCGGGGCGGCCATGCTCCGGGGCGGGGCCTTCAAACCCCGTACATCTCCCTACTCCTTCCAGGGGCTGGGGGACAAGGGCCTGGATATGATCCGTCAGGCCGGCACCGCCAACCATCTGCCCATTGTAACGGAAATCATGTCCGCGGACAAAATCGATGAATTTGTGGAAAAAGTGGATCTGATCCAGGTAGGGGCCCGGAACATGCAGAACTTCACCCTGCTGAAGGAACTGGGGAAAATCAATAAGCCCATTCTGCTGAAGCGGGGTCTGTCCGCCACCATCGAGGAATGGCTCATGAGTGCAGAATACATTATGTCCGAAGGGAACGAAAATGTGATCCTCTGCGAACGGGGGATCCGGACCTTTGAAACCTATACCCGGAATACCCTGGACCTGTCCGCCGTCCAGGCGGTGAAGCGGCTGAGCCATCTGCCGGTGATCGTGGACCCCAGCCATGCCACCGGGAAGGCCTGGATGGTGCCCACCATGAGCAAGGCTGCCATTGCCGCCGGGGCTGACGGGCTGATCATCGAGACCCACAACGATCCCCAGCACGCCTGGTGTGACGGGGCCCAGAGCCTGTCCCTGCCGGAATTCGACCAGCTGATGAAGGACCTGAAGGTACTGGCTCCTGCGGTGGGCCGGGATCTGTAAGACGGAAGCGGGAAAGACATCATGAAGAAACTGCAGGATACTGTTGTTGCCATTGTAGGGCTGGGGCTCATCGGAGGCTCCTACGCCAAGGCCCTGAAAAGCCAGAAGGTGAAGCGGATCATCGGCATGGACCGGAACCACATCGTTTCTCTGATGGCCCTGGACGAAGGGTATGTAACGGAACTGGCCGATGAGGATCCGGAGCTCCTCCGGGAGGCGGATGTGATCATCTGCTGCATGTACCCCGGCGCCTTTGTACCCTTTGTGAAGGACCATGTCCGGTATTTCAAAAAAAATGTACTCCTGACCGATGTGATGGGGATCAAAGGCAGTATCCCGGACCAGGTGGATGCTCTTTTGGGACCGGAGATGGATTTCGTCCCCACCCATCCCATGGCAGGCCGGGAAGGCAAGGGATACAGCCAAAGCACCTCCCAGATCTTCCAGGGAGCCAATTTCATCCTGATCCACCGGGACAACAACCGGCCGGAACACCGGGAATGGCTCCGGAACATGGCCTATGAACTGGGCTGTGCCCGGGTGGTGGAACTGTCGGTGGAGGAACATGACAGCATCATCGCCTACACCAGCGATCTGCCCCATGTGATGGCGGTTTCCCTGATCAACAGCGATTCCATGCAGGAAAACACCAAGTACTTTGTGGCCGGGTCTTTCCGGGATGCCACCCGGGTGGCGGATATCAACGCCAAGCTGTGGAGCGACCTGTTCCTGTTGAACAAGGAACCGGTGCTCCGGGAGATCAACAAGCTGGAAATGCAGCTGGAACACTGGAAAAGCGCCCTCCAGCAGGATGACCGGGAAGAACTGGAGCAGATGATGGATCAGGCCAAAAAGAAAAGAAGGGACATGTTTTATGGAAAAAATCTTCGTTGATTTGGGGAAAGACTCCTATACCATCGAAATCGCACCTCATTCCTGGACCGGATTCGGGAAAAAGATCCGGGAACTGGCCCGGGGAAACAAGGCGGCGGTGATCACGGACCGGACGGTGGACAGCCTGTATGGAGCGGACCTGGAGCAGCAGCTCCTGGCCCAGGGGTTCCAGGTGCGCCGGGTGGTGATGGAACCGGGAGAAGACCACAAGAACCTGGACACCTACGGGAACATGGTCCGGGCCTGTGCGGATTTCGGCATGACCCGCAGCGATTTGGTAATCACTCTGGGGGGCGGCGTGCCGGGAGACCTGGGGGGCTTTGCCGCCGCCAGCTTCCTCCGGGGGGTGGACTTCATCCAGGTGCCCACCACCCTTCTGGCCCAGATCGACAGCAGCGTGGGAGGCAAGGTGGCGGTGGACCTGCCGGAAGGAAAGAACCTGGTAGGGGCCTTTTACCAGCCCAAAGGGGTGCTGATGGATCCGGAACTGCTCCGGAGCCTGGACCGGCGGTATCTCCACGATGGCCTGGCAGAAGTAATCAAATGTGCCGCCTTCGGGGATCCGGAGCTGTTTGCGGCCCTGGAAAATTTCTCCGGGGATGAGGACATCCTGGCCCATGCGGAAGAAATCAGCGCCGCCTGCTGCCGGATCAAGGTGAAGGTGGTGGAAGAGGACGTGCGGGACGTGGGCGCCCGGATGGTGTTGAACTTCGGCCATACCATCGGCCATGCGGTGGAGCGGTATTATCATTATGAAAAATACACCCATGGGGAAGGGGTGGCCATCGGCATGGTCCGGCTCACCCGGAACACGGAAAAAATGGGGATCACCCAGCCCGGTACCGCAGACCGGATCCGTCATCTCCTGGAAAAATACAACATTCCCACGGAAGATCCCATCAGCGATCAGCATATCCTGGAAGGGATCACCATGGACAAGAAAAAACGGGGGAACCAGATGACTCTGGTGATCGTTCCGGAAATCGGAAAGAGCCTGCTGAAAAAGGTGGACTTTGCCGATCTGAGACCCTATGTGAAAGGATGAGACCATGACCACACTGCGTATCGAACCTGGTTCTCTTTCAGGGACGCTCCGGGTGCCTTCTTCCAAAAGCATGGGGCACCGGGCCCTGATCTGTGCGGCCCTGGCAGGAGGCACCAGCCAGGTGGAAGGGGTCAGCCTCAGCCAGGATATCCTGGCCACCTGTGCCTGTCTCCGGCAGCTGGGGGCAAAAATCACTTCCCAGGAAGAAACAGGAGGACGGGCCCACTTTACCGTGGAAGGCTGCCGGCCCCATCAGACAGGGACGGTGCTGGACTGCGGGGAATCCGGGTCTACCCTCCGGTTCCTGATCCCGCTGGCTGCCCTGTGCCAGGAACCTTTTACCTTTGTGGGGGCCGGGAAGCTGGGCAGCCGTCCCCTGGAACCCTACGAAGCCATTTTCCGCCAGCAGGGGCTGGTGTTCCAAAAGGGAAGCGCTGAGGACAATTTTCCTCTGACGGTCCAGGGGCCGCTCCGTCCCGGCCATTTTTCCCTGCCCGGAGATGTGAGCAGCCAGTTCATCAGCGGCCTGCTTTTTGCTCTGCCGCTCCTGCCGGGGGATTCCACCCTGGAAATCACCGGGAAGCTGGAAAGCCAGAGCTACATTGCCCTGACCCTTTCCGCCCTGAAGCAGTACGGCATCAGCATTGAACACCAGGACTACCGGCAGTACCGGATCCCCGGGAACCAGCAGTACCGGCCCCGGGAAGGGGCAGTGGAAGGGGATTATTCCCAGGCCGCCTTCTGGCTTACGGCCGGGATGCTGGGCCGGACCATGACCCTATTGGGGATGGATCCGGAGTCTCTCCAGGGAGACAAGGCCATCATCCCCATTCTCCAGAAAATGGGCGGCCAGGTGGTCTTTGAAGGAGACAAACTGATCAGCCGGCCGGCGGACCCGGTGGGGACCACCATCGATGCCGCCGACTGCCCGGACATCATCCCGGTGCTGACCGTGGCCGCCGCTCTCAGCGAAGGCCATACGGAGATCATCCATGCGGAACGGCTGCGGCTGAAGGAATGTGACCGGCTGAAGGCAATGGCCACGGAACTGAACAAACTGGGCGCAAAAATTACGGAACGGCCGGACGGCCTTTCCATCGACGGGGTGGTGGAACTTACGGGAGGCACCGTGGACTGCTGGAACGACCACCGGATCGCCATGAGCCTGGCGGTGGCCAGCATCCTGTGCCGGGAACCTCTCACTCTGGTGGGGACGGAATGTGTGGCCAAATCCTATCCGGAATTCTGGCAGGACTTTGCAGCGGCAGGAGGACAGTATGAGCAGTGTAATGGGTGAACAGATCCGGCTGACCATTTTCGGGGAATCCCACGGACCCTCCATCGGCGTGGTGATGGACGGGCTGCCGGCCGGGATCGAACTGGATCTGGAAGCCATTGAAAAGGAAATGAAACGCCGGGCACCGGGAACCAGCAAACTGGCCACCCCCCGGAAGGAAAGTGACAGCTTTATCATTGAAAGCGGGTTCTTCAACGGAAAGACCACCGGCATGGCCCTGTGCGCCCGGATTCCCAACAGCAACGCCCATTCCAAAGATTACAGCAAAATGAAGGAAATCATGCGGCCGGGCCATGGGGATTATGCAGGATATGTGAAATTTCACGGTTGCAACGACTACCGGGGCGGGGGCAGCTTTTCCGGACGGCTGACGGCGCCTCTGGTGTTTGCCGGGGCAGTGGCCAAGCAGCTGCTGGCCAAAGAGGGCATATTTATCGGGGCCCATGTGGCGTCTCTGGCCGGGATCCGGGACAGAAGGTTCAATCCTCTGGGAGAAGATCCGGAAACCTTCCGGGCCCTTTCCGGAGAGATCCTGCCGGTGCTGGATCCGGCGGTACGGGAGCCCATGGCCGCCCAGGTCACTGCTGCCCAGAAGGACAGGGATTCCGTAGGGGGCACCATTGAATGCATGGCAGTGGGCCTGCCTGTCGGCCTGGGAGAACCCTATTTCGATTCCGTGGAAAGCCGGCTGAGCCATGCCCTCTTTTCCGTACCGGCGGTGAAGGGCATTGCCTTTGGGGATGGATTCGCCCTGGGGACCATGCGGGGCAGTGAGGCCAATGATCCCATGGCATACCGGGACGGGAAAGTGGTGTGCACCACCAACCACAACGGGGGAGTCACCGGAGGCATCACCAACGGCATGCCCCTTTTGTTTACGGTGGTGATCAAACCCACCCCTTCCATCGGAAAGACCCAGCATACGGTGAATGTGGTTACCGGGGAAGACACCACCCTGGAAGTTACCGGGCGCCACGATCCCTGCATCCTGCCCCGGGCGGTGCCGGTGATCGAGGCGGTGACCGCCTGGACCCTGCTGGATCTGCAGCTTGTGGCACAGCGGAGGTAGAGCATGGGAGAACAAACCATTCCTGTGGGCTATCAGGGCGTCCCTGGGGCCTACAGCCACCTGGCCCTCCGGCAGTATTTCGCCGGACGGCCGGTGGAAGCACGGAACTATATGCTGTTTGAAGATGTAATCAACGCCGTGATGAAGGGGGAGATCCGCTATGGGGTCCTGCCCATTGAAAATTCTTCCACCGGAGGGATCACCGAGGTGTACGACCTGGTCCGCCGGTACGGCGCCTTTATTGTAGGGGAAAAGATCGTGAAGGTGGAGCACTGCCTTCTGGCCTGGCCGGGAGCGAAACTGGAAGACATCCGGGAAGTGTATTCCCATCCCCAGGGATTTTCCCAGTGCCGGACCTTTTTCAAGGAGCATCCGGCCATGCGCCAGTTCAACTATTTCAACACCGCCAAGGCGGCGGAACTGGTGGCAGAAAAAAAGACCGGGTACATGGCGGCGGTGGCCGGGGCCCAGGCGGCGGAACAGTACGGCCTTGCCATCCTGGCCCGGGGCATCAACACCAACCAGAGCAACTACACCCGGTTCATTGTGATCAGCCGGGAGCGGGAGCTGGTGCCGGAAGCGGACAAGATCACCCTGATCGTGAGCCTGAAGCATCAGCCCGGGTCGTTGTACCGGGTGCTCTCCCATTTTGCCCGGTACCAGATCAACATGACCAACATCGAATCCCGGCCTATACCGGGAAGGCCCTGGGAATATTATTTCCATATGGACATTACCGGTCACCTGACGGACCCGGCGGTCCGTCAGGCCCTGGCTGATCTGCCGGAAGACACCACGGAATGCAAGATTTTGGGGAACTATCCTGCAGACCACGGAAAGGAGCAGTAAAAGGATGAAATTCGGACTTTTGGGACGGGTGCTGGGGCACAGTCTGTCTCCCCAGATCCATCAGGCTATTTTCCGGGCCCTGGGGACCGGGGATACCTATGGGCTGCTGGAACAGGAACCGGAAGAAGTCCCCTGCTTTGTCCGGGAGAACCCGGAGGGGCTCCGGGGCAGCAATGTGACTATTCCCTACAAAGAAACGGTAATCCCTTATCTGACCGCCATTGCCCCGGAAGCGGAAAAAATCGGGGCGGTGAACACCCTGTCCTTTACTCCGGACGGGGTGAAAGGGTACAATACCGATTACCTGGGCTTTGACCGGATGTTACAGGCCGCCGGCATCGGGCTGGAAGGCCGGGATGTGACGGTGCTGGGGAACGGAGGGGCCGCCAAGGCGGTCCTCCAGGTACTAGCGGACCGGAAAGCGGCCTCCATCCGGATCCTGGTCCGGGACAGGGAGAAAGCTGGTCAGGCCCTGGCTCATTTCCTGGCCCAGCGGCCGGACACCCGGCTGGAGACCCATGAGGAAGCCCTGGAGGGCAGTGAGGGAGGCCAGGTGATCATCAATACCACCCCGGTGGGCATGTATCCCAAGGTGGAGGCCAGTCCGGTACCGGCGGAATTCACCGGCCGGTTCGCCGCTGCCGTGGACATTATCTACAACCCGAAAGAAACCTGGTTCCTGGCCGATGGCCGGAAGGCGGGAGCCAAAACCTGCAACGGCCTGTACATGCTGGTGGCCCAGGCGGTGGCTTCGGAAGAAATCTGGCAGGGAAAGACCCTGGATCCGGCCCTGATCCCTGCCATCATGAAACAACTGGAGGCAACTTTTCATGGCTAATATTGTACTCATCGGCATGCCCGGCGCCGGCAAGACCACCATCGGCCGGAAACTCAGCAAGGCCCTGGGACGGCCGGTGCTGGATGCGGACGACAAGGTGGTGGAACAGACCGGACGCACCATCAAGGACCTGTTCCAGGAAGGGGAGGACGTGTTCCGCCAAGCGGAAACAGAGGCGGTGAAGACCCTGGCCGCTCTGGACGGGATTATCATTTCCTGCGGGGGAGGGGTGGTGAAGCGGCCGGAGAACATCGCTTACCTCCAGCAGAACGGGAAGATCTTCTTTTTGAACCGGGACCTGGCGGCCATTGCCGGCAGCGTGGACAAAGTGACCCGTCCTCTGCTGAATTCCGCCGAAGACCGGCTCACCCAGCTGTACAAAGAACGGCTGCCCCTCTACCTGAAATACGCCGACTACACCATCCCCGTAGACGAAGACTTCGACAAGACAACGGAGTACATCATCGAACTGGTGAGGAAGGCAGGGCTGTAAGGCCGACCAAAAAGGACCAGCCGCTCAGGCGGCCGGTCCTTTTTCAATATACACGCTTGTACTGGGAAACGCGGCGCTGGTGCCGGTTTCTTCCAGGAGCTTCATCAGTTCCAGGTTGATCCGTTCTTTGCTCTTCATGAATTTATCGTAGCTGGTGTGCCGGCAGTAGCAGACGATGCTGATGTCCAGGCTGCTGGCTCCCATTTCCGAAAAGGCCACGGTAATCCCTTCGTCCACAATGTCCGGGTCTTCCTGGAGAAATTCCCTGATTTTCCGGACCAGTTCCTCCATCTGCTCCCGGGTGCTGTCATAGGTGACCCCCAGGGTCATTTCCAGCCGGCGCATGTGCCGGTTGGTGAAATTCTGGATGGGGGTGCTGATAATGAGAGAATTGGGGATGTACACCAGAGCCTGGGTAAAGGTCCGCACATTGGTGCTCCGGAAGGAAATGGATTCCACGATGCCTTCCACATTGTTGCAGATGATCCAGTCTCCCACGTGGAAGGGCTGATCCATGAGGATCACCAGACAGGCGAAAATGTTGGCCAGGGAGTCCTTGGCCGCCAGGGATACTGCCAGGCCGCCGATGGACAGCCCGGCAATGAATCCGCTGATGTTGACCCCCCAGGTGCTCAGCACGGTGGCCAGAGCAAAAAACAGGATCAGGGCATGGAAGAAGGACGAAAACAGTCCGCTGATGGCCGGATCCAGCTTTTTGCCGGATTTGCTGAAAAAGTGGTCGAACAGGACGCTGGTGGTGGAACTGAAATTGTACAGGATCCAGTAAAAGGCAATCACCAGCAGGGAAGAAACCGTATTGGATACAAGGGCCGTCTGGGCCAGTCTCTCCCAGGGAGAATTGGCAAGGGCCGTATAGCCCCCGAAGACGGCAATGGCCATGCGCCCGGGCCGGTACACCGCGGCAGAAATGTTTTCATCTGCCGCAAAGGGCAGTTTGTCCAGGATGAACCGGATCACCCGGATGCTGACGATCCGGAAGCCGATGTAAAACAGGATGGTAACGGCCAGGATCACCAGGGCCGGTACCCAGGCCATGAAATCATTGTACAGGGTCATGAAAAAGCTCCTTTTGCAGCTGTTTTGTCCTCATTGTACCATTGGGCCGGCGGCCGGTGCAAGAATATGCTATAATGAAACCAGTTCGCAATATTTTGAGGGGGAAAACACCATGACATTACGTACAGATGCAGAGACCATCATGGAGGAGGCCATTAGGGCTTCGCTTCCTGATGCGGCGGTAGCAAAAGCTTTGGAACATAAGGAGTTCGGCAGGGGGAAAATCGTGGTGGTGGCCATTGGGAAGGCCGCCTGGCAGATGGCCAAAACGGCGGTGGGGATCCTGGACGGACGGATCTCCAGCGGGATCGTGATCACCAAATACGGCCACAGCAAGGGGGAACTGGCCCCTCTGGAAATCTGGGAAGCCGGCCATCCGGTGCCGGATGAGAACTCCCTGAAGGCTACCCAGCGGGCCATCGACCTGGTCAAGGATCTGACGGCGGAAGACACGGTGCTGTTTTTGATCAGCGGCGGGGGCTCGGCTCTTTTCGAAAAGCCTCTGATTTCCCTGAAGGAACTCCAGGACATTACCTCGGACCTGTTGGCCAGCGGGGCGGATATCGTATCCATGAACACGGTGCGGAAACGGCTGAGCTCTGTAAAGGGCGGGAAATTCGCCCGGCTCTGCGCTCCGGCCCAGGTGTATGCCATTGTGCTCAGCGACATCATCGGGGATCCCCTGGACATGATCGCCTCCGGGCCGGCCTATCCGGATTCCTCCACCTGTGAGGAAGCCCTGGAGGTGATCCGGAAGTTCAAAATCATGCTGCCGGCAGATGCGGAAAAGGCCCTGGGGGAAGAGACCCCCAAGACCCTGGACAATGTGGAAACGGTGATTACCGGCAGTGTGACGGAACTGGCGGCGGCAGGCCAGAAGGCGGCGGAAAAGCTGGGGTATGAGACCTGGCTTTTGACCACCAGCCTGAACTGCCAGGCCAAGGAGGCAGGCAGCTTCCTGGCGGCTATCGGACGGCAGTACGCAGCCAGCGGAAAGAAGCTGGCGGTGCTGGCCGGGGGAGAAACGGTGGTCCATCTCCACGGCCGGGGCAAGGGAGGACGGAACCAGGAAATCGCTCTTGCCGCCGCTGACGGCATTGCCGGCCTGGACAATGTGGCGGTGTTCTCCTTTGGCAGCGACGGCACCGACGGCCCCACCGACGCCGCCGGAGGCTACGGAGACGGAACCACCAAAGCCCGGCTGGCGGAAGAAGGCATTGCCATTTCCGATGTACTGGACAAAAACGACGCCTACCATGCCCTGGAAAAAACCAAGGGTCTCCTGATCACCGGAGCCACCGGGACCAATGTAAATGATCTGAGTGTGCTGTTGATCGGGTAAAGCTGTCAAAGGCATCTTTCGCCTTCAAAAAAATTTGCCTGCAAATTTTATCATTCGGCCATTGACGATTGACAATTGACCATTGACAAAAAAAGAGGGTGCTGCTCTGCAGCACCCTCTCTTTTACACCTAAAACGTAACAAAAACGGTTACTTATGTAAAATAAAACAAAAATGTTGATAAAATAACAAAACAAGAGTATGATAAGTGCGTACAATAATTTTTCGTTAGGGGAGTGGAGATTACGGATAAGGAAGTACTGAAACAAAAAGTGTTCAAGATGATTGATGATTCTGCTCAGGAGCTGCAGGCCTATGCAGCGGATGTGGCTTCGGAACCGGAATTCGGGTTCAAGGAATTCAAGACTTCCGCCAAACTGGCGGCCCAGTTCGACAAACTGGGGATCCCCTACCGGAAGGGAATGGCCATTACTGCTGTCAAAGGGGTCCTGAAAGGGGGCAAGCCCGGTCCCACCATCGCCATCCTGGGGGAACTGGATGCCATTGGCTGCCCGGAACATCCCAAAGCGGATCCGGATACCGGGGCTGCCCACGCCTGCGGCCACCACATGCAGCAGTCTTCCATGCTGGCCGCTGCCTACGGCCTTGCCAAAACCGGGGTCATGAAGGACCTGTGCGGGAATGTGGTGTTCTTCGGGGTCCCGGCGGAAGAATACGTCCAGATCGCCTACCGGAAAAAGCTCCGGAAAGAAGGGAAGCTCCATTTCCTCCATGGGAAAGGCGAACTGATCTATGAAGGGGAATTCGATGACATCGACATGGCCATGATGATCCATTCCCAGAAACGGACCCCCAAACCGGTGGTGGCCATCGGTACCAGCAGCAACGGGTTCATCGGCAAGACCATCCAGTATGTGGGGAAGGCCGCCCATGCCGCCGACGCTCCGGACCAGGGTATCAACGCCCTGAACGCCGCCATGCTGGGGATCATGGGGATCAATGCCCTCCGGGAAACCTTCCGGGATGACGATGCCATCCGGGTCCATCCCATCATTACCAAAGGGGGAGACCTGGTGAACAATGTGCCTGACGATGTGCGGATCGAAACCTATGTCCGGGCCAAATCCATGGACGCCATCGACCGGACCAACGCCAAGGTGGATGCGGCTCTCCGGGCGGGGGGCGCCGCTATCGGGGCCAAGGTGAACATCGACACCCTGCCCGGCCAGCTGCCTCTCATCTGCAACCCGGAAATGAATGAACTGTTCGTCCACAATGCCCAGGACGCCTTCCCGGAGGTGGAAATCACCAACGCCGGCCACTTCAGCGCCTCCACGGACATGGGGGATGTGTCCCATCTGATGCCCGCCATCCATCCCTTCATCGGCGGGGTGGACGGACTGCTCCACGGACCGGATTTCAAGGTGGTGGATTTCCATGCGGCGGCGCTCCTGCCCGGGAAAGCCTTTGCCGGCATGGTCATCGACCTTTTGAGCGATGATGCCAAGGAAGCCAAGAAGATCCTGGCCGATTTCAAGCCGGCGCTTACCAAAGAACAATACATTGCCAAACTGGATGGCTATTTCAGCGAGGAGGAACCCGACCATGATTAACTGGAAACTGCACATTACGGCCCTGGCCCTGGTGGTCATCGCCGAACTGATCGGTATCAAATCCTTCAATCTGGGCCCGGGGAAAGTGGTGTTTGTCCCCATGCTCTATGCCCTGATCCTGGGGATCCTGACCACTCCCAACTTCTTTAAACTGACCAAACAGAAGGACATGGAAGACGCAGGCTCCCTGGTGGGCATTACCCTGATGCTGCTTATGGCCCGGTATGGGACCCTGGTGGGGCCCACCCTGCCGAAAATCATCAGTGCCAGCCCGGCTTTGATCCTCCAGGAATTCGGGAACCTGGGGACGGTATTTTTGGGGGTTCCCCTGGCGGTGGCCTTCGGGCTGAAACGGGAGACCATCGGGGCCGCCCATTCCATCGCCCGGGAACCCAACGTGGCTCTCATCGGTGAAAAATACGGCCTGGATACTCCGGAAGGCCGGGGGGTCATGAGCGTGTACATTGCCGGTACCGTGTGCGGCACTGTGTTCTTCGGGATCATGGCTTCCTTCCTGGCAGCTTTAAAGATCTTCCATCCCTATTCCCTGGCCATGGCCTCCGGGGTGGGGAGCGCCAGCATGATGTCCGCTTCCCTGGGGACCCTGACGGTGATGTATCCGGAAATGGCTGACCAACTGGCCGCTTTCGCCACCGCCTCCAACATGCTTTCCGGTCTGGACGGGGTATACATGGCCGTGTTCCTGGCCCTGCCTTTGACGGAATGGCTCTACAAGAAATGCTGCATCATCAAATACGGTCATGTGCTGACCAAGGAGGAGGAAGGAAAATGAGATCGTTTACTTTGCCTGAAACCACGCTGGTCCTCATTATCACGGCTTTCCTGTCCCTGGTGGCCAATACCCTGTCCAGCAACATTCCCTTTATGGACGCAGTCCCCGGCATGGTGATCCTCATCGCCATTTCCCTGGCAGGGATCGTGGCCGCCCGGGTGATCCCCGGAGGGATCCCGGCGGTGGCCTACATTACCACCCTGGGCTGTATCCTGACCTATCCCGGGTTCCCGGGCTCTGAAGTGGTCAACATGTATATGAAGAAAGTGGGCTTCCTGGCCCTGTGTACCCCCATCCTGGCCTACGCGGGGATCTCCATCGGCAAGGACATGGACGCCTTCAAGAAAACCGGCTGGCGGATCGTGGTCCTGGCCTGCGTGATCTTCATCGGCACCTACGTAGGGTCCGCCGCCATCGCCGAAGTGATCCTGAAAGCGCTGGGACAGATTTAACTGGTTGTCACTGGTCTCTGGCCAATGGAAAGAATCCGTGGCTGACGGGTTCTTTCGAATAAAAAAGACGTTGCTTTTCTTTTAATCTGTTGCTTGTTGTGAGTTCTT
>NZ_FR902056.1:25605-48520 GCF_000437815.1 Acidaminococcus sp. CAG:542 | reverse complement strand
AGGACAAGCCAAAGGCGCGTCCGAGCCAGCTTCATACAATGAAAGACAGCCGCAGCCCGGCTGCCTTTCTTTATCCAGTGACCAGTGACAAGAGGCCAGTGACAGGGGGGTGTGAATTTTTCACACCCCCCTTTTTCTCTTGACAAATATCCCCCAACAGAGTATGATATGACCATGAAAGAAGGATACCCTGGTAGGGTATAGAAAGAGAGGATCGGTTATGAAACAATATATAGTAACAGGCATGACCTGTGCTTCGTGCCAGGCCCATGTGGAAAAGGCGGTGGCCGGGGTTCCCGGGGTCACCGGGGTATCGGTTTCCCTCCTGACCAACAGCATGGGGGTGGAAGGGACCGCCTCCGATGGGGATATTATCAAGGCCGTGGAGGACGCAGGCTACGGGGCTTCCGTCAAAGGAGCCGCCCAGGCCAAACAGGGAGTGGCGGAAAAGCTGGCCGCCGATGAAGAAGCCCTGAAGGACCATGAGACGCCCCGGCTCCGCCGGCGGCTGGTTACCTCCCTGGGGTTCCTGTTCCTGCTCATGTACATCACCATGGGCCACAACATGCTGGGGTGGCCGGTGCCCGCTCTGCTGGACGGGAACCATCTGGGACTGATGCTTACCCAGATGCTCCTGGCCATTATCGTCATGTACATCAACAAGGACTTTTACACCAGCGGTTTCAAGACCCTGTTCCACGGGGCTCCCAATATGGATACCCTGGTGGCCCTGGGTTCTTCCGTTTCCTTCCTGTGGAGCCTGGCGGTGTTCTATGATATCACCTTCCTGACCGCCCACGGAACGCCCTTCGAAGAACTCCACCACATGTACATGCACGACCTGTACTTTGAAACCGCAGCCATGATCCCTTCCCTGATCACCCTGGGGAAGATGCTGGAAGCCATGAGCAAGGGCCGGACCACCGATGCCCTGAAAGGGCTCATGAAGCTGGCTCCCAAGACCGCTGTGCTGATCCGGGACGGGAAGGAAGTCACCGTCTCCATCGATGAAGTCCAGAAAGGGGACATTTTCGCCGTCCGTCCCGGAGAAAACATCCCGGTGGACGGGGTGGTGGTCAAGGGCAATTCCGCCGTCAACGAAAGCGCCCTGACCGGGGAAAGCCTGCCGGTGGACAAGAAGCCCGGAGACAAGGTTTCCACCGCCACCATCAACCAGTCCGGGTACCTGGAATGTGAAGCCACCCGGGTAGGGGAAGACACCACCCTGAGCCAGATCATCAAACTGGTCAGCGATGCGGCGGCCACAAAGGCTCCCATTGCCCGGATTGCCGATAAGGTTTCCGCCGTGTTCGTGCCGGCCATCATCAGCATCGCCCTGGTCACCACCCTCGGCTGGCTGATCGCCGGAGCTCCTCTGGGCTCCGCCATTGCCCGGGGCATCGCCGTGCTGGTCATCGCCTGCCCCTGCGCCCTGGGGCTTGCCACTCCTGTAGCCATTATGGTGGGCAGCGGGGTAGGGGCCAAGAACGGCATCCTGTTCAAGACCTCCTCTTCCCTGGAAAACGCCGGGAAAGTGGCAGTGGTGGCTCTGGACAAAACAGGGACCATTACCAAAGGCCAGCCCAAGGTAACCGATGTGGTGCCGGCGGAAGGCTATACCAAAGAAAGCCTGCTCCAGCTGGCCTATGACCTGGAACAGAAATCCGAACATCCCCTGGCCAAAGCCGTAGTGGAAGAAGCGGAAGCCAAAGGTCTCAGAGCAGACGTTGTGGATGATTTCCAGGCTCTGCCCGGGAACGGACTCCAGGTGATCCAGAAAGGGAAGAAACTCATTGGCGGAAGCCTGAGCTTTCTGAAGAGCCTGGGGGCCCTGGATGACGCCATGGAAGCCAAAGGAGCGGAACTGGCCGGTCAGGGCAAGACACCCCTGGTGTTCGCCAAAGACGGGAAGCTGGCCGGGATGATCGCCGTGGCTGACGTGATCAAGGAAGATTCCGCCAAGGCCATCAAGGAACTCCAGAACATGGGCATCGAAGTGGTCATGGTCACCGGGGACAACCAGCGGACTGCCGAAGCCATCGGCCGTCAGGCCGGGGTGGACAAAGTGGTGGCCGGGGTCCTGCCGGAAGGCAAGGAAACGGTGATCCGGGAACTCCAGAAAGCCGGAGGCCTGGTGGCCATGGTAGGGGACGGCATCAACGATGCGCCGGCTCTCACCCGGGCAGACATCGGTATCGCCATCGGTGCCGGAGCGGACGTGGCCATCGATTCTGCCGACATCGTGCTGATGAACAGCCGGCTCACGGACGTATCCGCAGCGGTGCGGCTGAGCCGGGGCACCGTGACCAACATCCACGAGAACCTGTTCTGGGCCTTCTTCTACAATGTCATCTGCATCCCTCTGGCAGCCGGGCTGTTCAGCTACAAGATGAACCCCATGGTGGGGGCGGCGGCCATGAGTATTTCCAGCTTCACCGTGTGCATGAATGCCCTGCGGCTGAACCTGTTCAAGCTCCATGATGCCAGCCATGACAAGAAACGGAAGAACCCGGCTGCGGCTGTGGTGGAAAAAGCGGACCTGGCGCCTCAGCCTGCTGCCTGCCCGGTACCAGCTGCAGACGGCACCACCGTGACTCTGAAAGTGAAGGGCATGATGTGCGCCCACTGCGAAGGCCGGGTAAAGAAAGCCCTGGAAGGCCTGGAAGGGGTCACCAGCGCCAAAGCCGACCACACCTCCGGCACCGTGGAAGTCACCGAAACCCGGAACGTCCCCGAAAACGACTTCAAAAGCGCCATCCTGAAGGCGGGGTATGAGTATGAGGGGAAGGAAGCATAAAGATGTCTGTTGACCATTGACAAAAGGGGCTGTTGCGCATGCGGCAGCCCCTTTTCCCTCTTGACGAAAATTCGTTAACAACGGTATAATGGTTAACGTAATACCCACTGATTAAAGGAGGATGTCTTTGACTTATGGCTTTGGAAAAAGGCGCAGTTGTTGATGGTATTGTCACCGGGATTACGAATTTTGGTGCTTTTGTGTCATTGCCCGAAAATAAGGTTGGTCTGATTCACATTTCTGAGGTTTCCAATGTCTTCGTCAAAGATGTACATGATTTCCTCAAGGTAAAGGATAAGGTTACCGTCAAGGTGGTTTCCATTGACGACAAGGGGAAAATCGGCCTGTCCCTGAAAGCCCTGATGCCTCCTGCTCCTGCACCGGAACGGAAACCGGCGGGAGAAAACAGACATTTTGAAAACAGACACTTCGAAAACAAACGGTTCGAAGGGAAGAAGCGGTTCGAGAGCAAACCCTTCCATGGAGCTCCCCGGGCCCAGGGTCCCATGAGCTTCGAGGACAAGCTTTCCCGGTTCCTGAAGGAAAGCGATGATCGTCTGCTGGATCTGAAACGGAATACGGAGTCCAAACGGGGCGGCCGTGGTGCTCGCAGAGGAGATTGATGAACACAAAAGGTACTTCCTCGGAAGTACCTTTTTTAATTAGAAGGTGAAAACGTTGAGTATTTTGGAAAACAGCCTGCGGCAGCTGGTGGCCCAGTCCCCCCTGTGGAAACCGGGGACGAAAGTCATCGCCGCCTTAAGCGGCGGAGCGGATTCCCTGTGCCTCACCGATGTGATGGCCTCACAGGGAGAAGAAGACGGGGTGGATGTGCTGGCAGTCCATGTCCAGCACCATCTCCGGGGGGAGGAAGCGGAACAGGATGCCCGGCAGGCGGAAGAGTACTGCCGGAACCGGGGCCTGGCCTTCCGGCGGGTGGACGTGGATGTCCGGTCCCTGGCGGAAGGGGAAGGGCTTTCCCTGGAGGAGGCGGCCCGGAAGCTCCGGTATGGAGCCCTGGAAAAGGTCCGGCAGGAAACCGGTGCCGCTGCCATTTTCCTGGCCCATCATCAGGATGACCAGGCGGAAACCGTGCTCCTGAATCTGGTCCGGGGCGCCGGTACCCGGGGGATGCGGGGAATGCTGCCGGTAAGCGGATATCTGGCCCGTCCCTTTCTGGAAATCACCCGGCGGGATACGGAAGCCTACTGTGAGGAAATGGGCCTTGCCTGGTGTGAGGACAGTTCCAATGAGGACCAGAGCCTGAAGCGGAACTGGGTCCGGAAGACCCTGCTGCCCCTTCTGGAGACCCAGAATCCCCAGATCCGGAAGCAGCTGGCCCAGGCGGCGGCTCTGGCTGCCAGCGATGAGGCCTATCTGGAAAAACTGGCCGGTCGGTACATCGGTGCCTACGGCCGGGAAGTATTCGACACCTGGGATATCAAGGTGGAGAAGGATTTTGCCGCCCTGCCCCTGGCTCTCCAGAGCCGGGTGATCCGGATCCTGGTCCGTCGGGTGGGCGGAGCGGAAATGAGTTATGATCATGTCCGCAAAATATTGGAAATGATTGAACGGGGCGTGGGCAACAAGTCCATGGATGTCCCCGGCGGTGTCCGGCTGATCTATCTGAACGGCCGGCTGATGGTGGGAAAAAACCAGCGGTCCCGGGAAGAAGAACGGGCCGCCAAGCTAGCACAAAAGGAGCGTCAGAGAAATGAACGAAAATCTTGAAAGAGTCCTGATTGATGAGAAAACCTTAAAAGCCCGGATCGCTGAAATGGGCGCCCAGATCAGCAAGGATTATGCCGGAGAAGAACTGGTGGTCATCGGCCTTTTGAAGGGGGCTGCCTATTTCCTTACGGAACTGACCCAGCACATCACCGTGCCAGTGCGGATCGACTTCATCAAGGCCTCTTCCTACGGTTCCGGCACCAAATCTTCCGGCAAAGTGGATATCGACTATGATACCTCCCGGAACATCGCCGGCAAAAACGTGCTGCTGGTGGACGATGTGATCGACACCGGACTCACCCTGAAGGAAGTGGGAGAACTGTTCCGGAACCGGAACCCCAAGACCCTGAAAGTGGCAGCCATGCTGGACAAGAAAGAACGCCGGCTGGTGAAGGTGCTGCCGGACTATGCCGGGTTCGAGATTCCCGATGAATTCGTGGTGGGCTTCGGTCTGGATTACGACGAAGAATACCGGAACCTGCCCTATATCGGTATCCTGAAACGGTCCGTCTATGAAAAATAATTCCATGTCTGCCGGTCCTTCCCGGAATGGTTCAGACAGGAAAGGAGCTCTAGTGTGAGTAAGTTTATCCGTAATCTGGTATTTTACCTGCTCATTGTCATTGTAGGGGTCTGGATTTACGATTATTACAATGCCTCCAGCACTCCCAAGAACGAAATGAGCTACAGCAACTTCATCAAGGAAGTCCAGCAGGATGAAGTGAAGAGTGTAACCATTGTGGACAATTCGGTGATCAAAGGCAAGCTTAAAAACGGTGCCGACTTCACCACCATTGCGCCCCGGGATGACAAACTGGTGGATACCCTCCGGGCCCGGGATGTGGAAATCAAGGCGGAACTGCCGCCCCAGCCTTCCATGCTCAGCAATATCCTGACTTCTCTCCTGCCCATGGTTGTCATCGTGATCCTCTGGTTCTTCATGATGAACAACGCCCAGGGGGGCGGCAGCCGGGTCATGAGCTTCGGCAAGAGCAAGGCCAAGCTTTATGGGGACGGCAAGAGCCGGGTCACCTTCAAGGATGTAGCCGGGGCTGATGAAGCCAAACAGGAACTGGAAGAAGTGGTGGAATTCCTGAAGGCCCCCCAGAAGTACAACCAGCTGGGAGCCAAGATCCCCAAAGGGGTGCTGCTCTACGGACCTCCCGGTACCGGGAAGACCCTCCTGGCCAAAGCCGTGGCCGGGGAAGCGGGGGTGCCTTTCTTCAGCATCTCCGGATCTGACTTTGTGGAAATGTTCGTGGGGGTGGGGGCCTCCCGTGTCCGTGACCTGTTCGACCAGGCCAAGAAAAACGCTCCCTGCATTGTGTTCATTGACGAAATCGATGCCGTAGGCCGCCAGAGAGGCGCCGGCCTGGGCGGGGGCCATGATGAACGGGAACAGACCCTGAACCAGCTGCTGGTGGAAATGGACGGGTTCGGTGCCAACGAAGGGATCATCATGATTGCCGCCACCAACCGTCCGGATATCCTGGATCCGGCACTGCTGCGTCCGGGCCGGTTCGACCGGCAGATTGTGGTGGACAAGCCGGATATCCGGGGACGCCGGGCCATCCTCCGGGTCCACACCAAAGGCAAACCCATCGATCCTTCTGTGGATCTGGGAGTCATTGCCCGGCAGACCCCGGGTTTTACCGGGGCTGACCTGGCCAACCTGGTGAACGAAGGGGCCCTGCTGGCCGCACGGCACAACCAGGTGACCATCACCATGAGCGACCTGGAAGAAGCCGCGGAACGGGTGATGATGGGTCCGGAACGGAAGAGCCGGGTGATCACCGACGAAGAGAAGAAGCTCACCGCCTACCATGAAGGGGGCCATACCCTGGTGGGGATGCTGCTGGACCATACGGATCCGGTGCACAAGGTGACCATCATCCCCAGAGGCCGTGCCGGTGGCTATACCCTGAGCCTGCCTACGGAAGACCGGTATTATGCCACCCGCAGTGAAATGCTGGATCAGCTGAAGGTGCTCCTGGGGGGCCGTGTGGCGGAAGCCCTGGTGCTCCATGAGATTTCCAGCGGGGCCAGCAGCGACCTCCAGCGGGCTACGGAACTGGCCCGGCGGATGACCTGCGAATACGGCATGAGCGATGTGCTGGGGGCTGTGACCTTCGGCCACCGGCAGGAACAGGTGTTCCTGGGCCGGGACATCGGTCGGCAGAACGACTACAGTGAAAAAGTGGCAGCCCAGATCGACGGGGAAATCCGCCGGTTCATCGACGAAGCCTACGAAGGCACCGTGAAGCTGCTCACCGACCATATGGACAAGCTGCACCTGATCGCCCAGAACCTGATGGAACGGGAGACCCTGGAAGGCCACGAGATCCAGGAACTGCTGAAATACGGCCATATCCTGGAAAAAGGCGAAGTGCCGCCTCAGGAAGAACCCAAGAAGCCCGCCGACGGTACCCCGGCCCCCATCGGACCGGTCCCAGCCGAAGAACCGGCCGAAGAACCCGTGATGGCGCCGGTACCGAAAGAAGTGCCTCAGGCGTAAAAAGGCTGTTGCCTTGGCAGCAGCCTGTCAACGGCCGCTGACCGCTGACTGTTGACTGCTGACAAGAAAGGGCTGTTGCTCAGGCAACAGCCCTTTATCCAAGCAATTGCGTTAACATACTTCTCCCAACAGGGAACGAAAGGAAGACTGTCATGCGTACTGAAATCCTGAACATCCTTCGTAAAAAAGCGCCGGAACCGGTTTCCGGCGAGGAACTGGCCAAACAGCTGGGAATTACCCGGACGGCCATCTGGAAGCATATTCAGACCCTGAAAAAGGAAGGCTACGGCATCGAAGCGTTCACCAAAAAAGGCTATGTGCTCACTTCCGTGCCGGACAAACTGCTGCCTTCGGAAATCATGGCCCATCTCCATACCCGGTTCGTGGGCCGGTCCATCTGTTATGAGGAAAGCGTCACCAGCTCCAACGAAGTATTGAAGAAGCTGGCGGACAAAAACGCCGCCGACGGAACCGTCTGTGTGGCGGAAGAACAGACCGGGGGCAAGGGACGGCTGGCCCGGGGCTGGTTCAGTCCCAAAGGCAAGGGCCTGTGGTTCTCCCTGCTGCTGAAGCCCGCCTTCCTGCCCCAGGAAGCCCCCAAAATGACCCTGCTCAGCGCCGTGGCGGTGGTCCGGGCCATCCGGGAAGTCTGCCAGGTGGATGCCCGGATCAAGTGGCCCAACGATGTGCTGCTGAACGGGAAGAAGCTGGTGGGGATCCTTACGGAAATGAGTGCGGAATTCGGCCACATCAACTATCTGGTGGTGGGCATCGGCATCAATGTGTGCGTGCCCAAAGAGATGGTGCCGGAAGAACTCCGGGCCGCCGCCATTTCCATTGCCGATGCAGCGGAAAAACCGGTGGACCGGGTGGCTCTCCTGGCCAAGGTGCTGGATTATCTGGAATACTATTATGACCTTGCCTGCCGGGAAGGGTTCGGCCCCATCCTGGACCAGTGGCGGAAATATTCCATCACCCTGGGAAAACAGGTGAAGGTGATCGCACCGGACAAGACCTATGTGGGGACGGCCCTGGACATCGATGATACCGGGGCTCTCCAGGTG
Source organism: Acidaminococcus sp. CAG:542 (assembly GCF_000437815.1). Taxonomy (NCBI): domain Bacteria; kingdom Bacillati; phylum Bacillota; class Negativicutes; order Acidaminococcales; family Acidaminococcaceae; genus Acidaminococcus; species Acidaminococcus sp. CAG:542. Next base: position 40,413 of record NZ_FR902056.1, on the reverse strand, counting down.
AAGAAAGAGGACGGTACGGTGGAAACCGTCCTGGCCGGGGATGTTTCCATTCGTCCGGCCCAGGGAAAGGGGAAATACGCATGAACCGGACCAGAAACATGATGGGAGCCGGGCTGTTCACCGCCCTGATCATCCTCAGTTCCTATGTGACTATTCCCCTGGGACCGGTGCCGGTGACCCTCCAGACTCTGATGGTGCTCCTGGCCGGGTTCCTGCTGGGACCGGTGTGGGGACTGGCCAGCGTGCTGGTATGGATGGTCCTGGGCTGTGTGGGGCTGCCCGTATTCAACCAGGGCCAGGCCGGCATCGTCATGCTGGCAGGGCCCACCGGGGGCTTCATCCTCAGCTTCCCGGTGGTGGCATGGCTGGCCGGGAAGGTCAGCCGGGGATCCTGGGCCGGGGACAGCCTGTGGAAGAACTTCCTGGCCCTGGCCGGGGTGACGGTGGTGTGCTACATCATCGGAGCCATCGGCTTTAAACTGAGCTTCGCCTTTTTCCTCCACAAGCCCATGACCTGGGAAAAGACCCTGGCTCTGTCCGTGGCTCCCTTCCTGCCCCTGGACATCGTAAAAGCCCTGATCACCGCCTTCCTGGGCACCCGCATCCGCCGGGCCCTGAAGGCAGGGGGGATGTGGGAGTAAAGACGGTCAATTGACCGTTGACCGCTGACAAAGGGGGTAATGCTGTATGGAACATACAGCATTACCCCCTTTTCCTTGACAACTCCCCCCGTTGCCCCTATAATAAAGTCGTTTATGGACCGGACCTGTACGGAGAGAGAATGCCGGGAGCCCTGCTGCAGGGTGCTTCTGAGGGATTCCCAGGCCGGTCATTCTAGAAACCGATATGGAGGGTTTTCACCATGTTAATGGTCATGGATGTTGGCAACACCAACATCGTAGTAGGGGTTCACGACGGCAATACCTGGCAGGCACACTGGAGAATTTCCAGCAGCCGCTCCCGGACTTCCGATGAATTCGGCATCATCCTGGGCAGCATGTTTGCCTACAGCGGTATGGATATGAAGGATATCGAAAACATCATCATTTCCACCGTAGTGCCGCCTCTTCTGGTACCCCTGTGCAACATGTGCAAGCGTTTCTTCAGCATCACTCCCTTTGTGGTCACCAGCGAAATCAAAACCGGTCTGAAACTGGATTACGATGATCCCTCCCAGATCGGGGCCGACCGGATCGTCAACGCAGTGGCTGCCCACAACATGTACGGGGACAAGGGGAATCTGATCATCATCGACTTCGGCACCGCCACCACCTTCTGCGCCCTGACCCCTGCCGGGGAATACCTGGGTGGCGCCATTGCCCCGGGCATTGGCATTTCCACTGAAGCCCTGTTCCAGAAAGCGGCCAAGCTGCCCCGGATCGAACTGATCAAGCCCCCCAAGGCAATCTGCCGGGACACCATTCACGCCATGCGGTCCGGCGTGATTTACGGCTTTGTGGGCCAGATGGACGGCCTGATCACCCGGATAAAAAAAGAACTGGGAGGCCAGGCCTTTGTAGTAGCCACCGGAGGCTTTGGCAAACTGATGGCCAGCGAATCCGACCAGGTGGACGTAGTAGAACCCTTCCTCACCCTGGAAGGCCTGCGGATTCTGCATGAGATGAATAAATAAAGGCGGTCGCGGGTCGCGGTCAGCTGTCAATGGTCAATGGCCGAAGGAAGCCAACTTTCGTTGGCTTTGAAAAATTGAAAACGGAATGACTGTTCCTGTCTGTAAGTGGAAACTCAGTTGTTATTGAGTTTTCGCCTTGGCTTTCTTTCAGACAGTTCTTTACAAGGAACAGATTCAAAAGCAGGAAGCAGTGAATTGCTGCTTCCTGCTTTCATTCGGCCATTGACAATCAGTAAAGGAGCACTCCTAAATGACAACTCACATCGAAAAAACGCTGCAAACCCTCCTCCCGACCCGGCTCCCCATCGCCCTTGCCCCTATGGCCGGGGTTACGGATCTTCCTTTCCGGGTGATCTGCCGGGAGCTGGGGGCGGATTACACGGTTTCGGAGATGGTCAGCGCCAAGGCTTTGCTGTTCAGGAACCCCAAGACCTTTGCCATGTTGGAAGTGGATCCCCGGGAGCATCCGGTGGCCATCCAGCTGTTCGGTTCGGTGCCGGAGGAATTGGCCCGGGGTGCGAAAATCGTGGCGGAACACGGGGCGGACATCATCGACTTCAACATGGGCTGCCCGGTGCACAAAATCGTGGCCAATGGGGAAGGGTCCGCCCTGATGAAGGACCCCGAACGGGCCTATGCCTGTCTGGCGGCTCTGGTGGATGCGGTGGACCTGCCGGTGACGGTGAAGTTCCGGGCCGGCTGGGATGAGGAACACCGGAATGCGGTGGAGATCGCACGACTGGCAGAAAAGGCCGGCGTGGCGGCAGTGGCAGTCCATGGCCGTACCCGGGGGCAGTTCTACAGCGGAAAGGCGGACTGGGACATTATCCGCCAGGTCAAGGAGGCCGTGTCCATTCCCGTACTGGGGAACGGAGATGTGTTCACCGCCCGGGATGCTCTGGCCCTGTGGGAGACCACCCACTGTGACGGAATCATGATCGCCCGGGGAGCCCAGGGAAATCCCTGGATCTTCCGGGAAGTGAAGGCGGCCCTGGCCGGGAAACCCATTCCAGCCGTGACCCTGGAGGAACGGTTTGCCATGGTCCGGCGCCATCTCCGGGACCTGATTGCCTTCAAGGGAGAAAAAGTGGCCATCCGGGAAATGCGCCACCATGGAGCCTGCTACTTCACTGGTCTCTCTCACAGCGCCCACTACCGGAACGCCATCAACCAGTGCCTGACAAAAGAAGCCTTTGAGCAGGTGCTGGAGGAGTATGAGGGGGAATTGGAAAAGGGACTGTGAAAAAATGAGAAATCATTTTTTCACAGTCCCTTTTTTCAAAAGAACGCCTTGTCACAAATGGCATTCATGATATTCTCTTCCCACACATAGTTCCCGCTGAATTTTCCTTCGCTCCTGGGGTCCTCGTCTTCGGCCACCGCTTCTCCGTTCATCATGTAGATGAACCCGTTTTTGGTGCCGGGGACCACGAACAGGCCGGACAGGAGGCCGTAGGCTTCCCCGGTGTGGCCCCACAGGTCCAGTTCATGGTCTTTCACCACCCGGGAGGTGCCGCTGCCCTTGATGGGATACATGGCCAGGCCGTAGGCCTCGATGGAGCCTCCGTAGGTGTTCCCGTTCTTCCTGGCCGGATCCCAGGTCCACTGGGTGGTCATCATTTCCCGCAGGGCCCCGGGCCGGAGCACCTGTCTACCTTTGTACTTCCCGTTGTTCAGGACCATCTGGAGGGCATGGCCCAGTTCGTCGTAGGAGATCCGCAGGCCCCCCTGCGGGGAGAAGAAGGTGGCGTTGGTGCCGGGCTGGTAGTCCTTCAGGCTGTAGAAGGCATCCAGGTCCCGGTGGTCCGGGTTCTGGACCTTCACCTGGTCTTTGGGAGGCTGTTTCCCCTGGTAGTCATCAATCTGAGGGATCCAGGGCCCCTGTTCATCCCATTTCCCATTGCTGTTCTTCTGGTAGATCACCCCCAGGTTTTTGAAGGCTCCTTTGGAAAGGTTCCCCACAGTGTAGTCCGCCTTGATGTCCAGGTCCTTCAGGATGTGCTTTTTCTGGTACAGATCGAACCGTTCCCCGGTGACTTTTTCGATGATGGTACCCAGAAGGCCGTAGTTGATGTTGGAGTACTTGAAGTATTCCCGGGGAGCCTGGCCGGCGGGAGCAAAATGGTCCCCGTTTTCATAGAACTTCCCGTCCTTCACGAAAAATTCCCGGACGGAGTATTCCGGGGGAATGGCATAGAGCTTCCCGTCCCGGAGACTGGAGGTGTGGCTTAGGAGCATCCGGACGGTAATGGGGGTGTCCGGATAGTTGGGATTCCGGAGAGGGAAGCCCAGGATCTCGCTTACATCCTGGTCCAGCCGGAGCTTCCCCTCATCCACCAGCTGCATGATGGTAAAGCCGGTGAACATCTTGGAGACGGAGGCCGCCCGGAACCGGGTATCCGGAGTGATGGGCAGGTCTTTCTGGCCGGGCTTTTCTGCAAAATACCGGTGTCCGGCAAAATGGGTGTAGACTTTCTTTCCGTTCTTGTACACTTCCACTCCCAGACCGGGTACATGGGTGCCGTCATGGCCCACCATTTCATCCAGCTGGGCGGACAGGGCTTTGGCCGCCTTGGGATCCATGGCCTTCCGGGCCAGGGCGTACTGGGGCATGAGCACGGCGGCACACAGCCCCAGGGCCGCCAGCCATTTCAGATGGTGCTTCGTTTGCATAAAAAGACCTCCTTTGAACAGTTCCGGAATTTCGACGGAAAAATCAGGCTTTTCCGTCACTACCAGTACCCATTATACCGGTGAACAAAAAGACAGTCAACATGTATACAGCATACTATATAATGTTAAAAAATCGGAATACTTCATTGACAGTAGACGGGCGGATACGGTAAACTTAAGTTGTAAGACCCATAGAGAATGCTGTTTCATTTTGTGTGGGCTATGGCCAATAGCTCAGGGAGCATTGTGAGACCCAGCATGGGGCAGAGTGGTTTTGCTGCGCCTTTGCTGGGCTTTTTTGTACCCCGGCAGCAGGCTCTGAGGGAAAAACATCAGGAGGTCGTACAATGAATTTAGCAAAACTGGTAGACAACAATCGGGAAGCCATGGTGAAAACCCTGCAGGAAGCCGTCCGGATCAAAAGTGTCCAGGAACCGGCTGTGCCCGGCAAGCCTTTCGGGGAAGGTCCGGCCCGATGCCTGGCCTATATGCTGGAAGAAGCGGCCAAAATGGGCTTCCGCACGGAAAATGTGGACAACTATATGGGCTGGTGTGAATACGGGGAAGGACCGGAAATGGTAGCCGTCCTGGGGCATCTGGATGTGGTGCCGGAAGGGGACGGCTGGACGAAGGATCCCTACAGCGGGGAAGCGGACGGAGAAAACGTCTACGGCCGGGGCACCATGGATGACAAAGGCCCCACCACCGCCGCCCTCTATGCCCTGAAGGCCCTGAAGGACAGCGGGGCTCCCCTGAAACGGCGGATCCGGATCCTCTTTGGTACCAACGAGGAAACCGGCAGCCAGGACATGAAGCATTACCTGGAAAAAGGCGGGGAAATCCCTGTGTGCGGGTTCACCCCCGATGGAGAATACCCGGTGATCAACGGGGAAAAAGGCATCATCAACGTAACCTTTGAACGGGCCTACACCCAGGAGGGTGGTCTGGTTCTGAAGGAAATCAAAGGGGGCTCCGCCTTCAACGTGGTGCCGGCCCTGGCTTCCGCCACCATCCAGTGCGCGCCTGCAGAAGCCGCCAAGATCCTGGAAAAATATGGAGAAAAGGATCCCAAGGTCCAGTGGGAAGTAATCCCGGAAGGGTTGAAAGTCACTGCCCAGGGAGTCCAGGCCCATGCAGCTTCTCCGGAAAAGGGAGAAAATGCCATCGGCCGTCTCCTGGCTGCTCTGGCGGAACTGCCCTTTGGGGATGATCTCCATCAGGCACTGGCGTTCCTGGGTCAAAAGATCGGTACGGAGATCCACGGGGAATCCCTGGGCATCTGCCTGGAGGATCCGGATTCCGGGAAGCTGTCCTTCAACCTGGGGGTTATTGCCGGAGACGCTGGGAAACTGACCTTGAAGATCAACTACCGGTATCCGGTGACCAAATCCTATGAGGACTGTGCTCCCAAACTGGATGCCCAGTTCGCAGAAGCCGGGTTCCGGAAGGTCGGCGAAACCCACAAGAAATCCCTGTATGTGGATCCCAAAACCGACTACATCCAGACCCTGCTCCAGGTGTACGGAGAACTGACGGACTTTGAACCGAAGACCATCTGCATCGGAGGCGGCACCTACGCCAAGAGCATCCCCAATATTGTGGCCTTCGGGCCTATTTTCCCGGGGGATGCAGTGCGGGAACACCTGCCTAATGAATACTGGGAAATCGACAAACTGGTGCTCAACGCCAAGATCTATGCGGAGGCTCTGTACCGGCTGGCGAAATAAAGGCGGTCAGCTGTCAACGGTCAGCGGCCGGAGGAAGCCAGTCTCGCTGGCTTTCAATGAAGAACAATGGTTGTGCAATTAAGGAGGGAAAGCCAATGAAAATCACGAAAGTTCGCCTGGGACGGATTTCCGTTCCCCTTCGGGTACCGTTCAAAACCGCTTTGCGGCAGGTCAACAGTGTGGAGGATATCATTGTGGAGATCCACACGGATACCGGTGAGGTGGGATTCGGGGAAGCGCCCCCAACGGGAGTCATTACCGGAGATACCACCGGAGCCATCATTGGCGCCTTCCAGGATCATATCAGCAAGACCCTGGTGGGCCGGGACGTGGATGACTTCGAAGATATCACCCGGGCGGTCCAGGACTGCATCGTGAAGAATTCCAGTGCCAAGGCTGCGGCGGACATGGCCCTGTGGGACCTGTACGGCAAGAAGTACGGGATTCCGGTGTACAAAATGCTGGGAGGCGCCCGGAACAAGATCGTTACGGACATCACCATCAGCGTGAATCCCCCAGAAGAAATGGCCCGGGATGCAGTGAATGCCCTGGAACGGGGCTATGACACCCTGAAAGTGAAGGTGGGCATCGATCCGTCCCTGGATGTGGCCCGGCTGGCCGCCATCCGGAAGGCTGTGGGGCCGGACATCCGGATCCGCATCGATGCCAACCAGGCCTGGAGCCCCAAACAGGCAGTACGCCTGCTGAACCAGATGCAGGAAAAGGGCCTGGATATCGAACTGGTGGAACAGCCGGTAAAGGCCCACGACCTGGAAGGGCTGAAATACGTCACGGAACGGTCCTATGTGCCGGTACTGGCCGACGAAGCGGTGTTCTCCGTAGAGGACGCTCTGAAAATCGTCCAGATGCAGGCGGCGGACCTGATCAACATCAAATTGATGAAATGCGGCGGTCTTACCAACGCCCTGAAAATCGCCACCCTGGCGGAAGTCTGCGGGGTGGAGTGCATGATCGGATGCATGCTGGAGGCCAAGGTCAGCGTCAATGCGGCGGTGCACCTGGCCTGTGCCCGGAAAATCATTACCCGGGTGGATCTGGACGGGCCGGTGCTCTGTTCCGAAGATCCGGTGGAAGGCGGCGCCGTCTTCAACGAAAAGGAAATCACGGTCAGCGACGGGCCGGGGCTGGGTGTCACCGGGGTCCGGGGCATCCGGTATCTGGACGACTAGCCTCCTGACGGGGAAAAGAAAGGGGAGATTTCTATGGTCATCACCAACGGTTTTACCTACATTGCCTTCCTCATGTGCCTGGCAGGGGTCCTGCTGGCACTGGAAAAGTATACCAAGTGGAAGATCTTCAACCTGGTGCCCCCTCTGGTGTGGATCTATGTGCTGAACATGATTTTCTGCACCATGGGCCTGTACCATTCCAAGGAAGTGTCCGCAGCCTACAAGGCCCTGAAGAACAACCTGCTGTATGCCATGATCTTTGTGATGCTGCTTCGGTGCGACTTCCGGAAACTGGCCAAACTGGGAGGCCGGATGGTGGCCATCTTCCTGGGCTGCTCCGTGACATTGTTCATCGGCTTTGTGGTGGGCTACCCCATTTTCAAAGGCTTCCTGGGCCATGACACCTGGGGCGCTGTGGCGGCCCTGTACGCTTCCTGGGTAGGGGGCTCCGCCAACATGGCGGCCATGCAGGCGGCACTGCCGGTGGATGCGGGTGCCTACAGCTGCGCCCTGGCCCTGGATACCGTGTGCTATTCCGTGTGGATCGCCCTGCTGCTCCTGATGGTGAAACATGCGGACAAATGGAACAACTCGGTGAAGGCGGATACGTCCAAACTCCAGGCAGTGGCTGATGCAGCAGCTGCGGAAGTGGCCAAGGAAAAGAAAAAGGCATCGGCGGCTGACTGGATCTTCCTGATCGGTGTTTCCCTGCTGGTGTCTGCCATTGCCCAGAGCGTGGGGGCTTCTCTCAACACCATGCTGAAGGGTGTGGGACTGGCCATGTTCGACAAAGGGACCATGACCACCGTGTTCGTCACTGTCCTGGGCCTGATTTGTGCCATGAGCCCTCTGGGCAAGGTCCCTGCTGTGGAAGAACTTTCCAGTGTGTACCTGTATGCAGTGGTGTCCCTGCTGGCTTCCACTGCTTCCGTAACGGACCTGTTGAGTGCTCCCATGTGGGTGGTGTACGGGTTCTTCATCCTGGTGGTCCATGTGATCGGCATGTACATCCTGTCCAAGCTGTTCCACTGGGATCTGTGCATGGTTTCCACCGCCTCCCTGGCCAACATCGGCGGGGCGGCCTCCGCACCTATCGTGGCGTCCGCCTACAACGAATCCTATGCCGGCATCGGGGTCCTGATGGGGGTCCTGGGGGCTGCCATAGGGAACTTCGCCGGACTGATCTGCGGGTATGTTTTGAAAATGATGGCGTAATTGGTATAATAAAGGGGTGCTGCACGTTGGGTGCAGCACCCCTTTATTTGTCAGCGGTCAGCGGCCGGATGTAGTCAGCGGTCAATGGTCGAAGGAGAGCATCTGCCAAAGGCAGATGCTCCTGAAGGGAAACGCAGCCCTGAGAGCTGCTAACCCACCACCATTGCGCAAGCGCAACGGTTCCCCGCCCTTGAAAAGGGCGGATATCTGCCGGGGCTGACGCCTGCTGCCTTTACAGTACCAGTGCAACCAAAGGAGCACAGTCACATGGACAAACGAACCCTTTACCTTACCGGGGAAGCCCGGACCAATATGGACAATGCCATTACCAAGATCTACGGGGTGTTCTACATGGCCTTTGAGGTGGTGGAACAGACCGGGGAAATCGTGGAGGTGGACTGCAACGCCACCCTGGAGCTGACCCGGAACTTCATCCGGAAACTGTTCCTGAACCATTCCATCCTGGAGGAATCCCAGTTCCTGGAACAGGAAGTGACCCGGCGGTATTTCGGCTCCTCCGGAAAGGCCATCCTGGCCGCCTACCGTGACGCCCGCCAGCATTACCGGCAGATAGTGGGGAAGTAGTGGCCCGCGACCGGGGCTGCTGCATTGCAGCAGCCCCTTTTTACTCTGCTAAAGTTCGGAGTTCTCCCTATTCGACCTCTTTTTATCCTGAAAAAATTGTAAAAGTTCTCTTGAAAAGACATAAATTCGAACAATCATATATTGCTGAATAAAATTATTCGAGAAAATCCCATTTTCCTCTAGGCGATGGGAAACTTTTGTGTTATAATAAACCACGTAATCAAAGACCAAAGGATACAGGTTTTGGTAAGGCAAGATTCAAAAGGGATGGAGACACACCTGCAAACAGGGGCTCTGTTCCAGTCCAGGCCAGGTATTCAAAAAGAACTTTCGAGGGGAAAGGGGTACATGATTATGTACGAAAAAGATCTGCTTTACGTGATTAAACCCAGTGAATTGGAACCGGAAACCTTACGCGTACTGCTCGCTCAACATCCTGAGATTAAATTTGTGTCCTTCATGGGCATTGACTTCGCCGGCAACGACACCGACGAAAAGGTACCCATCAGCGCACTGCTGAACAACATGGAAACCATGCTCTACAGCCATACCGCCCAGACTGACGGTTCTTCCGTAGTGCTGCCCGGGGTTGCCTCTCTGAACGATGCCCGGGTGGACATGGTGGCAGACCTGTCCGTGAACTGGTTCGTGGACTACAACATGGAACACATCGATCCGGAGACCGGGAAAATGGTGGGCACCCTGCGTGTTCCCTGTTTCCTGAAACACAATGGGGAATTTGTGGATTCCCGGTACCTGCTGAAGGAAACCCTCCGCTATGTAGGGGATGAAATCCTGAAAGCCATGAAAGCCGAAGGGAAAGTCCCCGGCCTGGCCTTTGCCCCGGAAGATGTGGAAAAGATCACTTCCACTTCCGCTACGGAACTGGAATTCTGGGTGAAGACCCCTACGGAAGACGTTTCCACCGAAGCCCTGTCCTCCTCCCAGATCATGCAGGAACAGTACTGGGCCCGTACCCGGGGCAACGTTCGTACCGCTCTGGAACAGGCTGTGGAGATCCTGGGCTACTATGGCCTGGAACCGGAAATGGGCCACAAAGAAGTGGGCGGTGTCCGGGGTCAGCTGGATGCCAACGGCAACATGACCCATGTCAATGAACAGCTGGAAATCGACTGGAAATATTCCACCGGCCTCCAGGCTGCTGACAACGAAATCCTGGTTCGCACCATTGTGAAGGAAGTGTTCCGTGCCAACGGACTGGAAGTTTCCTTCCTGGCCAAACCCATCGTGGGGGTTGCCGGCAGCGGCGAACACACCCATGTGGGCCTGGGCTGCCTCACCAAGGATGGCAAATTCTACAACCTGATGAGCCCGGCCGACATGACCAAAGATTTCCTGTCCGCTGTAGGATATGGGGCACTGATGGGCATCCTGAAGAACTATGAAGTGCTGAACCCCATCGTTTCCTGCACCACCGACGCTTTCAAACGGCTGAAACCCGGGTTCGAAGCTCCTATCTGCATCGTAACCTCCCTGGGCATCGCTCCGGACGTCCCCTCCCGGAACCGTACCATCCTGGCCGGCCTGATCCGCGACCTGGACAACCCCAAGGCCACCCGTTTCGAAATGCGGGCTCCCAACCCCTTCACCAACACCTACATGGCTCTGGCAGGCTTCTACATGGCTGCCCTGGACGGCATCAAGGCTGCCCTGGCTTCCGGCAAGAGCACGGATGAACTGTGTGCGGAACTGTCCAAGAAGTCCGGTGAAGACGGCTTCTATCTGGAAAAAGACAGAGAATACCGTTCTGAAAACGATGTATTCGAAGACTACACCGAAGAAGAACGGAACAAATACTTCGGAGCTCCCCCTGCAACGGTTTGGGAAAACTGCAAGGCTTTCGACAAGTATCCGGAAAAGGTGGCCGTGCTCACTGCCGGCGACATCATCAAACCGGTTTACCTGAAATCCTTCGAAGAGGGTGCCCTGATCCGTTGGCAGACCGAACTGCTGAAACACATCATCCCTGACTACCGGGCCAAAGTGGTGGCCATGAAACCGGTGACCAGCGAAAGCAGCACCGCCTGGGATGACGGCATGTGGCAGAGAGTCCAGGAACTGCGGGTCCTGATCGCCAAAGATACGGACACCAGCACCAGCCTGTTCACCCAGATTGCCAAAGCCTTTGCTGCCGGTGACTTTGACAAGGCTTCCGACCTCCAGAAGACTCTGGATGCCAAGATGGAAGAACTGGAAGGCCTGTACACCGATTATAAAAACAACATCCTGTAAGATCATGGAAAAGGAGGCTGCCGCGCTGTGCAACGCAAGACCTTTGGTCTCCTGCTGGCGCTCCTGCTTCTCTTCCTGATGCCCCTGACTGGCAGGGCTGCCGCCGTAAAACCGGTGGCAGTCCTGGGGTCCAAGGGTCAGAAGGTGGAAGAAGTACAAGCTATGTTGTCCAAACTGCACTACTACAACGGCGATATAGATGGAGAGTTCGGAACAGGGACACAGATTGCAGTAAAAAAATTCCAACAGAAGAATCGGAAACCGCAGACCGGGGATGTGACCTGGTCCATTTACAATTTAATGAGCAAACAGAGTGGCCTGAGTTTCGGTCATTTCCGGAAAATCTGGATCATGGAATCCACAGGATACAGTCCTCAGGATCCCGGGGTCACAGGAGTCACCTACACAGGTGCCATGATGCGCCGGGGTGTGGTGGCAGTGGATCCGGTACTGATCCCTCTGGGCACAAGACTGTACATAATGGGCTACGGCGAAGGACTTGCCTGTGATATTGGCTCTGCCATCAAGGGCAACAAGATCGACCTGGCTTTTGACAACCGCGGACAGGCGCTGGAATGGGGCCGTCGGCGGGTACGTGTGTATATACTGTAAAAAGCGGACAAAACAGCAGGAATAAAGGAGTGGAACCAGTGCTGACAGCAAAAGAAATCCCCAACTGGATGGTCAAAAAATTCGAAGAAAACAGCTTCATGAAACTGGCTGACGTGAAACTGGAAAAAGTGGAGTGCGGCTACTGTGAACTGAGCATGGACGCGGACCCGGAACACAAACACGGGAACCGGTACGGAGTGATCCACGGAGGAGCCCTGTTTACCCTGGCGGATACGGCCATGGGGGCGGTGGGCTACAGCATCGGCTGCAAGGTGGTCACCCTGTCCAGTTCCATCAACTTCATCAGCAATTCCAGTGCCAAAGAAAAGGTCTGGGCCAGAGCCTCCCTGATCCATGCCGGCCGTTCCACCCTGGTGACCCGGGTAATGATCTATGACCATACCGGGAAGGAAATGGCCGATGTAACAGGGACCATGTTCGTCATCGGTCATTTTGACGAAATACCCAAAAAGTGGTAAAATATTCATACATTTAGGCTTAAAATTGAGAATAAACCATAAAACAGGAGGACCCTTATGGATTTCGCATTAACCGAAGAGCAACAGGAATTGCAGGCGATGGTGAAGGATTTCGTGGATAAGGAAATCGTTCCCTATACCGAAGAAATGGACCGGGAAAATCATGCAAGACCGGAAATCTTCAAGAAGGCAGGGGATATGGGCCTGCTGAACCTGGTTGTTCCGGAAGAATACGGCGGGCCTGGACTGGACAGCATTACTATTGCCACCATCTATGAAGAACTGGGCAAAGGCTGCGCCGGCATCGCCACCTCCATTGCCGCCAATGCACTGGCTTCCTATCCCATTCTGCTGGCTGGCAATGAAGAACAGAAAAAATATCAGTGCGACCTGCTCAACGACGGGAAACTGGCCGCCTTCGCCCTTACCGAACCGGGAGCCGGTTCTGATGCCGGGGCTGTGGCCACCAAAGCCGTGAAAGACGGGGATCACTATGTACTGAACGGGAACAAAGTGTTCATCACCAACGGGGGTATTGCCGACAGCTTCCTGGTGTTCGCCAACACCCGGAAAACCGGCGGCATCCGGGGTCTGACCGCTTTCATCGTTCCCAAAGACACTCCGGGCTTCAGCGTGGGCCGGAAAGAAGACAAAATGGGGATCCGTCCCTCCAACACCTGTGAACTGATCCTGGAAGATGTGGTGGTTCCGGAATCCATGCGGGTGGGCCGGGAAGGCCAGGGCTTCCGCATTGCCATGAACACTCTGGACAGCGCCCGTCCTTTCGTGGCCGCTGTGGCTGTGGGGCTGGCCCAGTCCTGTCTGGACATTGCCGCCCATTACGCTCGGGAACGGAGACAGTTCGGCCAGCCCATCGCTTCCTTCCAGATGGTCCAGGCCATGATCGCCGATATGGCCATGAAAGTGGAAACCGCCCGTCTCATGGTCCACAAAGCCTGCTGGATGCGTGACCAGGGCGTGGAATTCGGCAAGGAAGCAGCCATGAGCAAATGCTTCGCTTCCGATGTGGCCATGGAAGTGGCTACCGATGCGGTCCAGATCATGGGCGGCTACGGCTACATGAAAGATTATCCCATGGAAAAGAAAATGCGGGATGCCAAGATCCTCCAGATCTACGAAGGCACCAACCAGATCCAGCGGATGGTCATTGCAAACAAGATCCTGTACTGAGGAAAAGGGGTTGCTGCGTGGGCAGCAGCCCTTTTCTGCTGTAATTTTCTGAATACCGCTGTTGTCAAGGCAGGCAAAATATCTTATAATGTTCTATGTATACAATAAAGCGGCTCCTCCGTCTATGGAGTCCAATCGATGGATATAGGAGAGGAAAAAAACAAATGATCAGTGCCGGATTGTTAGCGGAAGCGAAAGAAACTGTAAGAGATTTGAGCGTTCGTGAATTGATTGAAGAAGCCATCCGTAACGGAGAAGGGACCTTTTCCGACCGGGGTGCGCTGCGGGTAACCACCGGGACCCATACGGGCCGTTCTCCCAAGGACAAATTCATTGTGGACACCCCTCTGACCCATGATGTGGTGAACTGGAACAACAACCAGCCCTGCAGCCAGGAAACTTTCGACCGGCTCTATGCCAAATGCGAAGAATTCATCAAGACCCACAAGGTCTATGTGAAGAACGTGAAGGCTGGGGCAGATCCCAAATACCAGATCCGGGTGAAATTCATCAACGAAATGGCCTGGCAGACCGTTTTCGTCAGCCAGCTGTTCATCAAGACCGATGAACCCAGCACCGTCCAGGAAGATTTCACGGTAATCTCCCTGCCCAGCGTGGAAGCGGATCCGGCCACGGACCATACCCATTCTGAAACCTTCATCATCCTGAACTTCGACAAGAAAGTGGTCCTGATCGGCGGTGGCATGTACGCCGGGGAACTGAAGAAATCCATTTTCTCCGTGATGAACTACCTGCTGCCCCGTCAGGGCATCCTGACTATGCACTGTTCCTGCAACGAAGGGAACAAAGGAGATGTGGCCCTGTTCTTCGGCCTGTCCGGTACCGGCAAGACCACCCTGTCCGCCGATCCTCAGCGTTCCCTGATCGGGGATGACGAACACGGCTGGGGAGACAACGGGGTGTTCAACATCGAAGGGGGCTGCTATGCCAAGTGCATCGACCTGACGGAAGACAGCCAGCCGGAAATCTACCGGGCTGTCCGGTTCGGTGCGGTAATGGAAAACGTGGTGGTGGATCCCAAGAACGGGGTGCCGGATTTCTCCGACAACAGCATTACGGAAAACACCCGGGTGGCTTATCCCCTGAACTACATCCCCAACGCCAAGCTGCCCAGCATGGCAGGCCATCCCAAGAACATCATCTTCCTGACCGCCGATGCTTTCGGGGTGCTGCCTCCCATCTCCAAACTCACCAAAGAACAGGCCATGTACCATTATCTTACCGGCTAA
>NZ_FR902056.1:24943-25587 GCF_000437815.1 Acidaminococcus sp. CAG:542 | reverse complement strand
ATTATCTTACCGGCTACACCAGCAAGGTAGCCGGTACGGAACGGGGAATCACGGAACCCCAGGCCACCTTCTCTACGGCCTTCGGGGCGCCTTTCCTGCCGCTGCCTCCCCTGACCTATGCCAAGCTGCTGGGAGAACGGATCGCCAAGCATGAAACCAACGTGTACCTGGTGAACACCGGTTGGAGCGGCGGCCCCTACGGGGTTGGCAAACGGATGAAGCTGGCCTACACCCGGGCCATGATCCACGCGGCTCTGGACGGGGAACTGGGCAAGGAAGGCTGGACCACCATGCCCATGTTCGGGGTTTCCATCCCCAAATCCTGCCCCAACGTGCCCAGCAATGTGCTGAATCCCCGGAGTACCTGGGAAGACAAGGGAGCTTACGACGAAACCGCCCGGAAACTGGCCCGTCTCTTCCAGGAAAACTTCAAGAAATTCCAGGGAGAAGTAACCGAAGACATTGCATCCGCCGGACCGGTGGTGAAATAAGCGGGAAGGGGGAGCTTTCCCCTATTGACCATTGACAAAAAAGAGGGACGCAGGTGCGTCCCTCTTTTTTTTATGCTATAATTATAAATTGCAATGAACTGGAAGGACGGTGAGTGTATGGCGGAAACTGTCTATTGTGCGGATACGGCGGGC
>NZ_FR902056.1:24157-24880 GCF_000437815.1 Acidaminococcus sp. CAG:542 | reverse complement strand
GGAAGGGGATGTGTTCCTGCTGAACGGAGACCTGGGGACCGGCAAGACCTGTCTGGTGACCGCGGCCTCCACGGCTCTGGGAGTGGATCCTCAGGAAGTTACGTCCCCTACTTTTTCCCTGATGAATGTGTACCATGGGAAGACGCTGAACATCAAGCATTTCGACCTGTACCGGATCAATTGGCCGGAAGAACTGGAAGACATCGGGTTCTCTGAATATGCCGGGGGAGACGGGGTCACATTCATCGAATGGGCGGAACTGTTTCCGGACTATATGCCGGAAGAAAATCTGGAACTGAAATTTACCCGCAAGGGTGAGGGACGGGAAGTGGAACTGCTCCCTCACGGCAGACGGTATGAGGAATTGGCCCGGGCGCTCCTTGCTCCCAAGGGCCGGGAAGGTTGAAATCGTGCTGACATTGGGAATTGATACGGCGACCCGGGTGTGTTCCGTGGCCGTCTGTGACGGAAAGAAAATCCTGGGGAGCCTGGATGTGAATGTGGGGCTTACCCATTCTGAAGGTCTGGTGCCCCAGCTGGAAACCCTGCTGGCCATGGCCCGGGTGAAAAAAGAGGATCTGGACCTTTTGGCGGTAAGCCGGGGCCCGGGTTCTTTTACCGGTCTGCGGATCGGTATGGCCACTGCAGAAGCCATGGCCTACGCCCTGGAACGGCCCCTGGTGGCGGTGGATGCCCTGGCAGCCATTGCCTATAAACTGCCGG
>NZ_FR902056.1:22628-24127 GCF_000437815.1 Acidaminococcus sp. CAG:542 | reverse complement strand
CCTGCCGGTGGCCGGAGTCCGGCTGACTCCGGGGCTGGATGCCCAGAAGGGGAATCTGTATGTGGGCAGCTACCGGTGGACCGGGGACCATTTGGAAGAAATGGAACCGGTGCGGATCGCTCCTGCCAAAGAACTGGCCGCCCAGCTCCAGGAGGGCTCGGAGCCGGCCATCCTTATGGGAGAATGCCACCGGGTGCCCGGGACGGAAGCCTGTGACCGGGTGACCCTGGCCCCGGAAAGCGCCCGCCTGCCCAGAGGGTCTTCCGTGGCCATCCTGGGTGCGGCCCAATATGTGCCGGAAGGGGACATCCACAGCTATTTCGGCATGGATCCTTTCTACATTCGTCGGTCGGAAGCGGAGGAACTATGGGAAAAGAGACATCCGGAAGGACGGTAAGACCTCTGACCCGGGAAGATCTGCCCTGGCTGCTGCCCCTGGACGCAGGATCCTTCGGAGAACCCTGGACAGAAGAAACCTGGGGGGACGAACTGGAAGGCCGGCTGAGCCATTACATCGCCCTGGAAGAAGGAGGAGTGCCGGTGGCTTTCGGGGGCTTCTGGCTGGTGGCGGGAGAAGCCCAGGTCATGCGCCTGGCGGTGGATCCCCGGCGCCGGGGAGAAAAACTGGGGCTGGCCCTGGTGGAAGCCATGGTGGCGGAAGCCCTCCGTCTGGAAGCGGTGGAAATGACTCTGGAAGTCCGGGAAGGGAACACCCCGGCCCGGCGGACCTATGATCATCTGGGCTTTACCGAATGCGGCCGGCGGCCGGGGTATTATGGAGACAACGGGGAAGCGGCAGTGCTTATGCGCCGGGACCTGTAAATCGAGGAGATTATGACGGAAAAAGCAATCAATATATTGGGAATCGAAAGCAGCTGTGACGAAACGGCGGCAGCGGTGATCCGGAACGGACGGGAGGTATTGTCCAATGTGGTATCCACCCAGATCCTGGTCCACCGGAAGTTCGGGGGCGTGGTGCCGGAAATCGCATCCCGGAAACATATCGAACATGTGATGCCGGTGATCCACAAGGCCCTTACCGACGCCAAAATGACCCTCCAGGACGTGGACGCCATTGCCGTGACCTACGGACCGGGGCTGGTGGGCGCCCTGCTGGTGGGCCTTTCTGCCGCCAAGGGGCTGGCCCTGGGCAGCGGGAAGCCTCTCATCGGGGTGAACCATCTGGAAGGCCATGTATTCGCCAATTTCCTGGCGGATCCGAATCTGAAGCCTCCCTTCCTGGCCCTGGTGGTCAGCGGGGGACACACCTCCCTTCTGGTGGTGGAAGATTACAACACCTTCCGGCTCCTGGGCCAGACCCGGGACGATGCGGCAGGGGAGGCCTTTGACAAAATCGCCCGGTTCATGGGGCTGCCCTATCCGGGAGGCCCGGAAATCGAACGGCTGGCCAAAAACGGGGACCCGGCAGCGGTGGATTTTCCCCGGCCTTTGCTGCCCGGCTGCTATGATTTCAGCTTCAGCGGCCTGAAAAGCGCCGT
>NZ_FR902056.1:0-22547 GCF_000437815.1 Acidaminococcus sp. CAG:542 | reverse complement strand
CAGCGGAAAAGCGGCTTCCGCCGGGAAGATGTGGCGGCCTCTTTCCAGCAGGCCATTGTGGACGTGCTGGTGAAGAAAAGCCAGGAAGCCATCCAGGCCACAGGCCTGAAAAAGATTGTCCTGGCCGGCGGGGTGTCCGCCAACAAATGCCTCCAGGAAGCCCTGGCCCAGGGGGCCCGGGAAGCGGGAGCAGAACTGGTCCATCCCACCCCCATACTCTGCACCGACAACGCGGTGATGATTGGCGTACGGGGCTACTACCAGTATCTGAACCAGGACTTCGCCAACCTGGACCTGAACGCAGATCCCAGTTTGAAGCTGGGGGAATAAAAAAAGGGCTGTTGCATAAGCAACAGCCCTTTTTTCACGCTTCTTTCATGGAATTCAAAATGGCATCCACCAGATCGTTCATGCTCCGTTCCTGGCCTCCGGTCATCTGGGAGTTGATGGTCACCCCGTCCTGGAGGACGGTCATGGCCTTCATGTTGTTTTCCAGGAATTCCGTCATGAGACCGCCTACGGTGCAGGCCCAGGATCCGTTTTCGATGATCCCCACGATCCGTTTCTGCAGGTTCAGGGCCTTCATGTCTTCCAGGAAGTTCAGCATCTTGGGATAGATTCCCAGGTTGTAGGTGACGGAAGCCAGCACCAGATGGCTGTATTTGAAGGCATCGGAGATCAGGTAGGAAATGTCCGTTTTGGACACATCGTACATATGGATATTGGTCATGCCCTTTTCCGCCAGCTTGGCCGCCAGTACGGAAGCAGTGCTTTCGGTGTTGCCGTACATGGAGGCATAGACCAGGAGCACACCTTTTTCTTCCGGTTCATAGGTGGCCCAGTGGATGTACTTGTCCACGATGTATTTGATGTTGTTCCGCCATACCGGCCCGTGGAGAGGGCAGATCATCTTGATGTCCAGCTGGCTGGCCTTGCCCAGAAGATCCATGACGAAGGGCCCGTATTTCCCTACGATGTTGGTGTAGTACCGGCGGGCATCATCCAGCCAGTCCCGGTCGAAGTTCACTTCGTCGTTGAAAATCCGGCCGCCCAGGGCTCCGAAGGAACCGAAGGCATCGGCGGAGAACAGAGTACCGGTGGTCAGGTCGAAGGAGACCATGGCTTCCGGCCAGTGGACCATGGGAGCGGCCACAAAAGCGATGGTGTGTTTTCCGAACTTCTGGGTGTCGCCCTCTTTCACCACGATCTGTTTTTCCCCTTCCACCCGGTAGCCGAACTGGTCCATCAGGGTGAAGGCCTGTTCATTGCTGATCACCGTGGTTTCCGGGTGACGGAGCAGCACTTCTTCGATGGAAGCCGCATGGTCCGGTTCCACATGGTTGATGATCAGGTAGTCCAGTTTCCGGCCTTTCAGGACCCCTTCCACGTTTTCCAGGAACTGCT
This sequence comes from Acidaminococcus sp. CAG:542, assembly GCF_000437815.1. Lineage (NCBI taxonomy): Bacteria > Bacillati > Bacillota > Negativicutes > Acidaminococcales > Acidaminococcaceae > Acidaminococcus > Acidaminococcus sp. CAG:542. The sequence goes on along the minus strand of NZ_FR902056.1, from coordinate 21,143 downwards.
TGCATACGGACCAGTCCGCAGTGTCGAACAGCACGGTCTTTTCGTCCAGCAGCAGATAGGAGTTGTAGGAAACGCCCCGGGGAATGGGATGGATGTTTTCAAACAGTGCCAACCGGCGGTCATCCGCCCCTACCCAGTATAAGTCATTGGTTAATTTTCTTACACATTCCATAGTTATGCTCCTTTTCTCACTTTACGGGTACGAATTCAGTCTTGGCGGAGTTGCACAGCGGGCATACCCAGTCTTCCGGCAGATCCTGGAACTTGGTTCCCGGCTTCACATCCGCATCCGGGTCGCCCAGATCCGGGTTGTATTCATAACCGCAGCCCTTGCAGACATAGCGGCCTTCCGGCATGTCTTTCAGGATCAGAGGTCTCTTCATCTTGACCATGGGAGGAGCGGGTTTCTTGGGCTGGCCGTTGTTCAGGGCCTTGGCCAGGAGCGGCAGGATCACCTTCACGTCGCCTACGATGCCGTAGTCGCAGTTCTTGAAGATGGGGGCCCCGGCGTTGATGTTGATGGCTACAATGGTGGTGGCGTTCTTGATGCCCTTCAGGTGCTGGACCGCACCAGAGATGCCGCAGGCAATGTACAGGTTGCCGTTGAACTTCTGACCGCTCATGCCCACATACCGGTCAATGGGTACATACTGGAGAGTTTCCGCCACAGGACGGGAGGAACCTACCGCAGCCCCGGCCTGGCGGGCCAGTTCTTCGATCAGCTTCATGTTGGCCTTTTCCCCGATGCCCTTGCCGGCGCTGACCACCCGTTCCGCATCGGAGATGGGAGTATCCAGAGGGATGCCCACGGTAAAGTCATAGCCGTCGTTCTTCAGGGCTTCCACCAGGGCAGCTACCTGTTCTTCCGGGGTGCCGTCCTTGAAGATCTGTTTCTTCCGGGCCCCGGTAATGGCTGCATTCTGCTTGGGAGCGCCCCCGTGCTTGGCCACGGACATCTTATCCGTAATGTGGGAGGCAATGACCACCCGCTGGATTTCGTTGGTGCCTTCGTAGATGGTGGTGATCTTGGCATCCCGGTAGAACCGTTCCACATCCATGCCTTTCAGGTAACCGGTGCCGCCGAAGATCTGGAGGGCATCGTTGGTAATGGAGACTGCCGCATCGGAAGCGTACATCTTGGCCATGGCGCTTTCCATGCCGTAATCCTGGTGTTCCTGCTTCAGTTCCGCAGCGCTGTATACCAGGAACCGGGCAGCCCGGAGTTTGGTGGCCATATCCGCCAGCTTGAAGGAAACACCCTGGTTCTGGCAGATGGGAGCATTGAACTGGATCCGTTCCTTGGAGTAGTTCAGAGCCGCTTCATAGGCACCCTGGGCGATCCCCAGGGCCTGGGCCGCGATCCCGATCCGGCCGCCGTCCAGGGTAGCCATGGCAATCTTGAAGCCCTGGCCCCGTTTGCCCAGCAGATTTTCCTTGGGCAGCTTCACATTGTTGAAGATCAGTTCCGCCGTGGCAGAGGAACGGATCCCCAGTTTGTCATAATGGTCACCGAAGGTGAAGCCCGGCATGCCTTTTTCCACGATGAAGGCGCTGATGCCCCGGGTGCCTTTCCCCGGTTCAGTGACGGCAAACACCACATAGGTATCGGCTTTCCCTGCATTGGTGATGAAAATCTTGTTCCCGTTGAGGATCCAGTGGGTCCCGTCGAATTCCGCGGTGGTTTCCGTTTCCCCGGCGTCAGAACCGGCGTTGGGTTCCGTCAGGCCGAAAGCCCCGATTTTTTCCCCGGAAGCCAGGGGCACCAGGTATTTCCGTTTCTGTTCTTCGGTGCCGAAGGCGAAGATGGGATAGGAGCCCAGGGACACATGGGCGGACAGGATAACACCGGCGCCTCCGTCCACCCGGGCCAGTTCTTCCACGGCAATGGCGTAGCTGATGTAGTCCAGCCCGGCACCGCCATATTCTTTGGGGAAGGGGATGCCCATCCATCCCAGTTCGCCCATTTCTTTAACCTGTTCATCAGGGAACTTGTTTTCCTTGTCCAGCATGAACGCAATGGGTTTGATCTTGGTTTCCGCAAACCCCCGTACTTTGGCGCGGAATTCTTCATGTTCCTGTGTGGTGGTGAATAACATACGCGTACCTCCTCTGTCTTGGAAAATCAGTTTGTCAGAACCTTCAGTTAGTCACAACATACCAATTTAAAAATAAAATTATTTTAATAATAATTCTATCTTTATATGATTCAATGGTACACTTTTCATATACGTTTGTCAATGGGAAAAATCAGAAAGTTTCTGCTTTAACCGGTCCAGGAACACCTGGCTGGACCGGGACAGGAGACGGAACTTCTTCCAGGCCACCAGACTGCCGGCGGATAGGGGCGAATCCAGAGGGATGAATTTCAGCCCCTGGGTTTCGATTTGGAGCAGATTGTCCAGACCCAGAGCATTGATCTGACCGGTACGGACCAGCAGGGATGCGTTGCCGATCAGGTCGAAACGGCCTGCCACCTGGAGATTATCCAGGGTCACCTGACCGCCGGACCAGCGGGAAAAATCAAAGGTCTTCTGGGTGGTCCGGGAGGAAATGAGAAGGGGCATGGCCAGGAGATCTTTGGGGGTCACTTTTTCCAGATGGGCCCAGGGACTGTGGAGACTGGTGACGATGCCCACCCGGTCCGGTTCCGGGAGATGGAGAAAGTTGTATTTTTCCGGGTTGAAGGGTTCGATGAACAGACCAAAATCCAGCAGCCCGTGTTCCAGCCGTTCCTGGACCCCGTCCGCGTTGTTGGTGAACAGTTCGATGGTGAGACTGGGATATTCCTGATGGAGTTCCCCGAAAGTGTCGGTGATCCAATGCATGGCCCGGGTTTCTCCGGCACCGATCCGGATGCAGCCGGAAAGGTCCATGTCGTCTTCCCGGATCTCTTCTTTGGTCTGGTCCACCAGGGCCAGGATCTCTTCTGCCCGCTGGCGCAGGTGCATCCCTTCTTCCGTCAGGGTAGTGCTCCGGTTGGTCCGGACAAAGAGCTTTTTGCCCAGTTCCTTTTCCAGGTCCGCCATCTGCCGGGACAGGGTGGGCTGGGTGACGAACAGCACATTGGCGGCTTCGGTCATGTTCTGTTCCCGGGCCACCGCCAGAAAATATTTCAGGGTACGGATTTCCATGGTTCCCTCCTGCAATAGAAAAAACGCATTTGTAAGTAGTTGCTATAAGTATTATACATCTTAAAGAGTTTGGAATACAATACAGGAAGAACAGGAAAGGAGAGATCAACCTATGGATCTGGAAGAACTGGAAAAAATGAGCCCCTTTGCCCTGGGGGAAGAAAATACGGGCTATGCCCAATATTTTGATGGAAAGAGTTATCTGAATATGCTGACCCTGGAACAGGTGCCCACTGCTGTGGTGACCTTTGAACCGGGCTGCCGGAACCACTGGCACATCCACCATGCAGCCAAAGGAGGCGGACAGATCCTCATCGTCACCGCCGGCCGGGGCTATTACCAGGAATGGGGGAAACCTGCCCGGGAGCTGAAAGCCGGAGACGTGGTGAACATCCCTCCGGAAGTGAAGCACTGGCACGGGGCGGCCCCGGATTCCGCCTTCCAGCACCTTGCCCTGGAAGTGCCCGGAGAAGGCACCAGCAATGAATGGTGTGAAGGGGTGGATCCAGAAGAATACGGGAAACTGAAATAAAAGGAGGCCCCATGGAACGGAAACAATGGTTTTGGCACATGACAGCAGGGATTCTGGCGGTTGTGACGATAAGCGGAATTGGATTGCAGACAGGGGAGGTTTTGGCCATGGAACAGAAAAAAGAACCGGTCAAGGTGGTACAGACTGCAGGACGGGATCAGCTGGGGAGTTTTGCCCCGGATTTTGCCCGGTACAATGATGACATCCTTTTTGGAGAAGTGTGGAGCGCCAACGATAAATTGAGCCTCCACGACCGGAGCCTGGTGACGGTGACGGCTCTTATCGCCCAGGGGCTGACGGACAGCTCCCTCCAGTATCACATGGCCACCGCCAAAAAGAACGGGTTGACCCGGGAAGAAATGGTCCAGGCCATCACCCAGCTGGGGTTCTACGCCGGCTGGCCCAAAGCCTGGGCGGCGTTCCGGTATGCCAAAGAGGTATACGGAAATGAATGAGAAGGAGGCGGAAAGCCTCAAAAAGACGGCACTGAGCCAGGCAGAGCTCCAGGCGGCAGGCTGTCCGGAAGAGACCATCCGGAAGATCCTCCAGGAAAAGAATGACCGGTGCCAGTGCCGGTGTCTCCGCCAGTACCGGAAGGAAATCCTGGCCAAGCTCCACCGGGAGCAGGAGAAACTCACCAATGTGGATTATCTGCTGTACCATATGGAAAAATGACAGCAGGGAGAAGAATAAAGGAAAGCGGGAAAAATATGTCCAAGATGCTGATTGTCTATTATTCCTGGTCCAACGGGAATACGAAAAAGATTGCGGAAGAACTGCAGAAGGCAACCGGGGCCGATCTTGCCAGGATCGATACCCTGAGTGCCTACAAGAATCAAAGCTACGATGAAGTAGTCTGGGAATCGGAAAAGGATATCGCCAAAGGGTACAAGCCGGAACTGGCCCCTCTGTATTTCCACCTGAAGGACTACGACACGGTGGCGGTGGGCACCCCTACCTGGTGGTATACCATGGCTCCGGCCATGAAGACCTTCCTGGAAAGCCAGGATTTCACCGGGAAGAAAGCGGCCTTTTTTGCCACCCACGGAGGCTGGCCCGGCCATGCCCTGAAGGATATGGAAAAAGCCTGTAAAGGGGCTTCTTTCGGTCCGGAACTGACCATCCAGTTCGATTCCACCGGCGGCAGCCGTCAGGTGACCAGCCAGGACAAAGTGGAAGAGTGGATCCGGAAAGTACAGGGATGGAAGTAAGCATCCCATTGGCCGCGGTCTGCGCCGCTGGATGTAAAGCAAACAGAGTAAAGCTGTGAAAGGGGAAAGCATCATGGAAAGAAAAATACTGCCCGGCCTGGAAAAAAAGGCCCTGGGCATGAGTCTTCTGGCACTGGCGGCCGTTCCGGTGATCCTGGTCAGTTCCTGTACGGTGCGCCGGGCAGCAGGGCTTTCCCCTGTGGCAGCGATGAACCGCCAGGCAATGGTGGAAGCGTCCCGGGCGAATCTGGGCCTACTCACCTGGCCGGAACAGTTGGATGCTGTCCGGTATGAACTGGAACTTTTGGACGGGATTCCTCTAAATCTGGATCCCGCCCGGGAAGCAGACCATGCCTTATATCGGAACAGCCGGGTCTATTCCGCCCAGGCCCTGCTGCCTCTGGAGGAACTACGGAAGAAACAGACGACCGGCGTCCTGTATTACCGGGTACGGGCTTTTGACCTGGATGGCCGGCCTCTGGGGAACTATTCCCAGCCGGCGGCCGTTGAGAGCAGCCTGCGGAAAGTGGAACGGAATGCCCCGGTGCCTCGGAGCCGGATGGAGGATACCAATGGCTCCCTGCTGCTTTATCCTGTCTATGCCTATACCGGGAACCCGGGAGCAGTCCAGTACGAAGTGGAAGTAACGGACCGGATGCCAGAGAATCCGGAAGGGACCGCACCTTCCCGGTATCGGGTCTTTGCCCAGGTGACCTCTCTTACGGATCTGTATGACGAGGCACCCCGGCTGGGGACCTATTACTGGCGGGTCCAGGGCATGGACAAGGAGGGGAATCCGGTGGGCCAGTGGAGCCTGCCCCAGAAGTTCACCACCCTGCCTTCCCGGAAAATCCGGGTGGGCATCTACGGTGACAGCATTTCCCACGGAGGAGGACATCTTTCTTTCAGTCCCGTGGATTATGCCTACAGCTACAGCCATTATCTGGCCTTTCCTACAGTGAACCTTTCGGAAAGCGGGGATACCAGCGCCATGATGGTGGAGCGGTTCGAACGGGATGTGCGGTCCTTCCCTCTGAAGTACCTGCTGATCCTGGGAGGCACCAACAGCCTCCGGGCAGGGGTGCCGGCAGAAGAAGTGATCCATGATCTGGACGAGATCGGCCGGAAGGCGGAAGCCCTGGGTATCCGTCCCATCTATCTCACCCTGCCGCCCATCAATCCCGCCAACATCCAGAAAGCTTTTGACGAACCCACCGCCGACAATTGGCGTCAGTCCTTTGCCCAGGTGAATGCCTACATCCGCAACCGGGACCATATCGACGTGGCGGCCTCCTTTGAAAATGGGGGAGACCTGCCTACGGAACTGGCCCTGGACGGAATCCACGGCGACTGGAATATGAAACAGGAAATGGCTCAGGTGATCAATGAGGGGATGAAAAGATTCGGTGTGTAGGAATCCTAAAACGTTCCTTCTCATGGCAGTGACTGCCGGTATACAATAAAAATAACGTGGAGAAGGTAAGGAGGAAAACAATATGAAGTGGAAAAAAGCAATCTCTATCGTCTGCATGGCGCTGTCTCTGCTGGCGGTTACGGCCTGCGGCGGACAGCAGGCTGCCCAGAATGGCGGGGGCAAGGCAGTGGGTACGGCGGCTGCGGAAAAGGCCCCGGCCAAGGCCAAAAAGGTGCTGGTGGTCTATTACACCAATACCCACCGGACGGAACAGGTGGCCAAGACCATTGCCGGGGAAACCGGCGGGGATCTGTACCTGCTGGATCTGGAAAAGCCCTATACGCCGGCAGATCTGGATTACAACAACAAAAGCGCCCGGGTCTACAAGGAACATGATGACGCCAGTCTGCGGAACGTGGCTCTGAAGAACGCCAAACCGGCCAACTGGCAGGACTATGACACCGTATTCGTGGGCTATCCCATCTGGTGGGGCATTGCCGCCTGGCCCATGGATACCTTCGTAAAGAGCAACGATTTTACCGGCAAGGCGGTGATCCCCTTTGCCACCGCCTACAGTTCCGGCCTGGGCAGCAGCGCCGACCAGCTGAAGGAAATGGCCGGCAGCAAAGGCACCTGGCTCCAGGGACGCTGTTTTACCGGCACCATCCAGGACAGCCAGGTGAAGGACTGGGTGAAGAGTTTGGGAGTGAAATAAAAAACGGGGCTGTTGCTTATGCAACAGCCCCGTTTTTTATTTCTTCCCCCTGCAAAGTCCACAGCTTCCGCAGTTTCCTCCGCAGCAACTTTTCCCTGCCTTGTGGTCTTTGTACATCTTGCGGATCACTGCCGCAACGATGAGAAAGAGCACCAGGCCCACAACAAATGTACCCATAGGTCATTTCTCCTTTTATGCATTGGCAGACGCTTTGCATCTGCCTTCCTTCGGTCGCTGACCGTTGACAGCTGACTGTTGACAAAACGGGGGTGTGGAATCCCCACACCCCCATTATACCTTATTCCGTTACATCCGCCGCATCTTTGATCTGGATTTCTCCGTTGTACTTGGGAGCCGGACGGCACAGCAGGTAGACCATGATGGCCAGTACCACACAGGCGGCTGCCGTACCCAGGGTGAAGGTGCCGGTGGAAACGAAGCTGCCGAACTGATAGAACATCAGGGCCATGCAGTAGGCGAAACCGCACTGGTAGCCGATGGCGATCAGGGTCCAGCGGCCGTTGTTCATTTCCCGTTTGATGGCGCCCATGGCAGCCACACAGGGAGCGCACAGCAGGTTGAACACCAGGAAGGAGTAGGCGCTGAGCACCGAGAAGTCCTGGGCAAAGGTGCCCCAGAATTCCTGGCCGTCTTCTGCGGCATCTGCCAGCCCGTACAGGATCCCGAAGGTCCCTACCAGGTTTTCCTTGGCAATCAGCCCGGTGAAGGCAGCCACAGCAGCTTTCCAGTCACCCCAGCCCAGGGGAGCGAAGATCCAGGCCACTTTGGAACCAATGAAGGCCAGGATACTTTCGTTCAGGGCATCTTCCTCCAGCATGGTGAAGGCACCGTCGTCCCAGCCAAAGCTGGACAGGAACCACACCAGGATGGTGGACAGCAGGATCACAGTGCCGGCCTTCTTGATGAAGGAGGAGCTCCGTTCCCAGACGCTGCGGCCGATGTTCCCCAGGGTGGGCATGTGGTAGGGGGGCAGTTCCATAACGAAGGGAGCCGGATCACCGGCAAACAGTTTGGTCTTTTTCAGGATGATCCCGGAAAGGATGATGGAGAAGATCCCCACAAAGTAAGCGGAAGGAGCCACCCACCATTCTCCGTGGAAGTAAGCCCCGGCGATCAGGGCGATAATGGGCATCTTGGCGGAGCAGGGGATCATGGTGGTGGTCATGATGGTCATCCGCCGGTCGGATTCGTTTTCAATGGTACGGGAAGCCATGATCCCGGGCACGCCGCAGCCGGAGCCGATCAGCATGGGGATGAAGGATTTCCCGGACAGGCCGAACTTCCGGAAAGCCCGGTCCAGGATGAAAGCGATACGGGCCATATAGCCGCAGGCTTCCAAAAAGGCCAGGAAGATGAACAGCACCACCATCTGGGGCACAAAGCCCAGCACGGCGCCCACCCCGGAAATGATTCCGTCCACGATCAGCCCGTCCAGCCAGTCAGCCACTTCCAGGCTTTCCATCAGATCATGGGCAGCCGGGATGATCATGTCTCCAAACAGGGTGTCATTGACCCAGTCCGTAGCATCCGTCCCGATGGTGGTCACCGATACGTAATAGACCAGGAACATAATGGCGGCAAAAATAGGGAGGGCCAGCCACCGGTTGGTGACGATCTTGTCGATTTTATCGGAGGTGGTCAGTTTGCCTTTGCTCTTTTTGATGTTGCATTCATGGATAATGGAGCTGATGTATTTGTACCGTTCGTTGGTGATGATGCTTTCCGCATCGTCGTCCATTTCCTGTTCCACCGCTTCAATGTCCCCGTCGATGTGGTCGATGACGGACTGGGGCAGCTTCAGGGCTTCTTGGACTTTTTCATCCCGTTCGAACAGTTTGATGCCATACCACCGTTCCTGATGGGCCGGGAGCATTCCCTGGGTGGCTTCTTCAATGTGGGCCAGGGCGTGTTCCACAGGGCCGTCGAAGGAATGTCTGGCCACCATCACCTGCTGGTGTTTGGCCACCTTGGCGGCCAGGTCTGCGGCTTCCTTGATCCCTTCCCCGGTACGGGCGGAGATTTCGATCACCTGACAGCCCATTTTCTGGGACAGCTTGTCGATATTGATGATGTCCCCGTTTTTCCGGACCATGTCCATCATGTTTACGGCCATCACCATGGGGATCCCCAGTTCAGCCAGCTGGGTGCTGAGATACAGGTTCCGTTCCAGGTTGGTCCCGTCCACAATGTTTAGGATGGCATCCGGCCGTTCCTTGACCAGATAGGTCCGGGAAACCACTTCTTCCAGGGTGTAGGGGGAGAGGGAATAAATGCCGGGCAGGTCCTGGATGATCACATCCGGATGGCCCATGAGTTTTCCTTCTTTTTTCTCAACGGTAACCCCGGGCCAGTTCCCGACGAACTGATTGGAACCCGTCAGGGCGTTGAACAGGGTGGTCTTGCCGGTATTGGGGTTCCCGGCAAGGGCAATCTTGAATTCCATAAATCGTGACCTTCTTTCCCATCTATTACTAATTTTAAAATCAGTTAGAAAAAGCTAATAAAAAGATAAAAAATTACAGTTCTTTCACTTCCACCATTTCCGCATCGGCTTTTCGCAGGGACAGTTCATAGCCCCGCACGTTGAGTTCCACCGGATCTCCCAGAGGCGCCACCTTCCGGATGTGCACCGGAGTCCCTTTGGTGATGCCCATATCCATGATCCGGCGCTTGATGGCTCCGGTGCCATGGAGTTTTACCACTTCGTAATCTTTGCCTGTCAAGGCGTCTTTCAGAGTTGTCATTCTGATGTTCCTCCTGCTGTTACTGTACTGTGATTTTGGCGGCCATTTCCATACTGATGGCCACCCGGGATTCCCGGATGTTCAGGATCAGCCCGCTGGGGGTATGCTGGACAATGGAGATCACCGCACCCTGGGTGATGCCCAGGTTTTCCAGGTGGGTACGGACCTTGGGGGAACCGCCTACCCGCAGGACGGTCAGGTCCCTGCCAGCGTCGGCAAATGTCAAAGGCATGATGCTACCTCTTTTCACAATTTATTTACGAAACCTAATCTTCATACGTGATATGTTAGCATACACTAACGAAAGAGTCAACAAAAATAGCAAAAAAGGGCTGTTGCTCATGCAACAGCCCTTTTTTATTCCTCCGGCTTCAGTTTCTTTTCCGTAAACGCCTTCAATCCATTGAGGGCTGCCAGGAACACGCCGCCCATGAGGAACCAGAAAATGTGGAAAGTTTCCCAGGTCATGGCAGGCTGGGGCACTTTCAGGGTGGTGGGGCCCTGGGCAATGGCGTACAGGGATCCGACCATCAGCCCAAGGATGAAGTACACCATGGCGGCCCGGTGGTTGTCCAGGGCGTTCTTCACCAGCTTGATGATCCCTACGATCCCGGCCAGCACCCCAAATCCGAAGATGCACAGCACCGGGAAATAGGACAGGTTCATGTGGAGGAATTCCTTGATGGCGCTGATGATGGGCACATACAGCCCGAAAATAAGCAGCATGGTGGATCCGGAAATCCCCGGCAGCACCATGGCACAGATGGCGATCATGGCACAGACGAAAATGTATCCGCCCAAAAAGGGCGTCAGATGGGCGATTTCCACATTGGTACCCTGGCCACCGGTGGGGTTCACTGCAGCAATCACCAGTACCAGCACGATCCCCAGGATCATGTAGATGATCCTGCTGGTACGCCGGAGGCATTCCTTTTCTTCCTTGATAATGAGGGGCAGGGAGAAAATGGAGAAGCCCAGGAACAGGGAACTGAGCTCATAGATCCGGCTGGTGAACAGACTGGCAATCACCAGCACCGAAGATCCCATGCCGATGAACCAGCCCATGCCCAGCTTGGCCAGGAACCGGATGCCCTCCCGCTTCAGCTCCCGGCTGCCGTGGGTGAGTACATACAGGGAACTGATGAATTCATCATAGAAACCCAGTACAAAGGCGATGGTACCGCCGGATACCCCGGGGACGCTGTCGGCCAGGGCCATGCAGAAGCCCCGGACCATGTTCAGGAACAGATCCATAGTAGTTCATCCTTTCTGGGGCCAGGCCCCTCTGTCTTTTCCTTATTATAAGCAATGGGGTTAAACAATTCCGAAACAAACAGGAAAAAAATCGGCAAGATTTGTGTTATAATGATTCATCGGACTGACTGTTTAGCCGGTCCGGACAATGAGACTCTATTATATCGTATTTTGGAAGAAAATAGAATAGCGCAGGGAAATCTCTTTTCCGCGCAAAGGAGGATGCAGGTTGGACAGAAGCGAACTGAAACTGAAACTGATGGAATATGCCGCCAAAGGCTATGAAGTGCCCCGGATGGACATGATCAAGACTCCGGAACAGATCGAAGGGATCCGGAAAGCCGGAAAGGTGAATTCAGAAGTGCTGGATGCGGTGGAAAAAAACATCAAAGTGGGGATGACCACCGACGACATCAACACCATTGTGTATGATACCACGGTGAAGCTCCACGCCATTCCCGCCTGCCTGAACTACGAAGGTTTCCCCAAATCCGTGTGCACCTCCGTCAACGACGTGATCTGCCACGGGATCCCGGATCCCAACCAGGTGCTGAAAAGCGGGGACATTGTGAACGTGGACGCCACCACCATTTTCGACGGTTATGTGGGGGATGCCTCCCGGATGTTCATGCTGGGCCGGGTGCCGGCGGAACGGAAGAACCTGGTGGGCATTACCAAAGAATGCCTGAAGCGGGGCATGGAAAACGCCGTAGGCTGGAAGAACACCCTGGGGGACATCGGGGCGGCCATCCAGAGCTTTGCCCAGAAACACGGATGCAGCGTGGTCCGGGAATTCGGCGGCCATGGTGTGGGACTGGAAATGCACGAAGATCCCTTTGTGTCCCATGTGGGGAAACGGAAAACCGGTATGCTGCTGGTGCCGGGCATGGTGATCACCATCGAACCCATGATCAACGCCGGCACGCCGGAACTGTGGATCGACGAACTGAACGGCTGGACCGTCCACACCGCTGACGGCAAAGACAGCGCCCAGTGGGAACACACCCTCCTGATCACAGAAGGGGAACCGGAAGTGCTGAGCTGGTAAGCCATCAAAAAACGAAAGGATGAAAGAAAATGACCTTCATGGACCTGGCCAAAGCCAGATATTCTGTACGGAAATTCAGTGATAAACCCATCGAAAAAGAAAAAATGGACGCCATCCTGGAAGCGGGACGGATCGCGCCCACCGGCCACAACTATCAGCCCTACCGGGTGTACGTGCTCCAGAGCCCAGAAGCCCTGGAAAAGATCCGGGGACTGACCCGGTGCGCCTTCAATGCACCGGTGGTGCTCATGGTCACCGTCCGGAAGGACGAGGAATGGGTGAACCCCTTTGAACACAGCATCCGTGCCGGGGAACAGGACGCCAGCATTGTGGCCACCCATATGATGCTGGAAGCCTGGGAACAGGGCATCGGATCCTGCTGGGTGAACTACTTCCCGGTGACCCAGACCGCCGATGCCTTCGGCCTGGAACTGAACGAAGTACCCCTGCTGCTCATGCCCATGGGCTACGCCGCAGAAGGAGTCCACGCCGCCCATCTCCACACGGAACGGAGAAGCAACGAGGAATTGGTGAAGGTGCTGTAAAAAACGGGGCTGTTGCGTATGTGCAACAGCCCCATTTCTTTTTTTTATTCCACCACCACCTGACAGCTCCTCATGGTGGCGAGGGCCGCCTGATGGCTTTCTTCCGTTACTCCTGCACAGCATTGGCTGTCCACCCGGATCTCCACTTCCGGCAGGGCCGCCTTCAGCAGCAGGGCGTTGCTCACTACGCAGATGTCCGTGCACAGGCCAATGAGCTCGATGCTCTGGATGGGCTGCTTCCGGTTCAGTTCCTTCAGGTCTTCCGCCAGTTTCACCGAACCGAAGGAGGGCTTCTGGATCACCGGCCAGTGATGTTCCTGCTGGAGTTTTTCCAGGGCCGGGATCAGTTTCCAGCCCGGGGTCCCCTTGATGCAGTGCTTCACCGGCAGCCGTTTTCCTTCCTGGGTCTCCAGGTAATCCTCCCCGTGGGTATCCTGGGTGAAAATCACCTTCCCGGGGAAATGGGCCACCTTCCTCAGCACCGCCGGGGTAATGGCCTGGGCCGCTTCCGACCCCAGGCTCCCGCCCACAAAGTCATTCTGCATATCCACCACGATCAAAAAACGGTTTTCCATACCAACCACATCCTTTTCATATACAGGAATTGCTATTTTCAAAGCCAGCAAAGCTGGCTTCCATCGGCCATTGACCATTGACAGCCCTGTCACTCTTCACTTTTATCCTTCTTCACCGGCCGCACTTCCACGATGATCTCCTGGACCCGGTGCTCGTTGGCCTGGGTCACCGTCACGTGGAGGTTCCGGCAGTCGAAGGTGTCGCCCTTTTTGGGAATGGTCTCCAGGGTATCCACCACCCAGCCGCTGATGGAATTGTTTTCCAGGCCGTAATCATCGATATCCAGATCCAGATACTTGAACAGGTCGAACAGGTTGGCGTTCTGGGAATTGGAGGAGCAGGAAACCAGGTACCGGTTCTTCCCCAGTTTCCGGAAGGAAGAAACCGCCTTGTCGTGCTCGTCCCAGATTTCGCCCACCAGTTCCTCCACAATGTCTTCCGTGGTCACCAGCCCCCGGACGGTGCCGTAGCTGTCCATCACCATGGCCATTTCCACCTTGGCCTCCTGGAGGGTCTTCAGCACCCGGGAAATCTTGGTGGACTGGTGGACCAGGGCTGCCTTCTTGATCAGCTTCTGCAGGCTGCAGTGAGGGTCCTGGAGATAGGCTGCCAGGAAATCCTTGGCGTGGAGGATCCCCACGATTTCGCTGTAGTCATCCTTGAATACCGGCAGACGGGAAAAACCGTGGCTGCCAAACAGCTTCAGGGCTTCTTCGCTGCCTTCCGAAATATCCATGGCCACCATGTCCACCCGGGGCGTCATGATTTCCCGGACCCGGATGTCGCTGAATTCGATGGCACTTTTGATCAGCAGGCTGTCCTGCTTGTTGATGCCGCCCCCGTGTTCCACTTCGTCCACCATCAGCAGCAGTTCATCTTCCGTGGCGAACCGGTGGGAAACCTTTTTCCGCAGGCACCGGTTGAAAAGGTTCTTCATGATCCGGAACAGGAAATTCAGGGGAGCGAACAGCACCACCAGCACACTGAGCAGTCCGGAGCAGTCCATGGCGTATTTTTCCGGGGCATCGCTGGCCACGCTTTTGGGGATGATTTCCCCGAAAATCAGGATCACAATGGTGGTGAACACCGTGGCCAGGGCCAGACCGGAAGGACCGAAAGCCGCTGTGGAAACCGCCGCCGCCAGGGAAGCGGTGGCAATGTTCACCACGTTGTTCCCGATCAGGATAGTGGACAGGGCGTCGTCAAAATGGTCCAGCAGCCGAAGAGCTTTCCGGGCCTTTTTGCTGCCGCTTTTGGCCTGGTTCTTCAGCCGCAGCTTGTTGGACCCGGTAAGAGCCGTCTCTGAAGCGGAAAAAAAGGCGGACAGGGATATAAACACAATCAGGATCAGCGTCAGGGCTGATGTGGGTATTTGCAGATCATCCATAGTATTACACTTCCTCCGTATAATACTGATATTATAGGAGAAAGTATGACAGTGGTCAATGTTCTATGCTATAATAGGAAAGCTATGGTTACTGAATCTTTACTGAAAAATGCCCGGATCATCCAATCCTTCCGCCGGAGCATCGGCTTCGAGGTGGTGGAGGACGGTACTCTGGTGCTGCGGGTCCCTTACGGGATCTCCTCCCAGGAACTGCTCCGGATTGTGGCAAAAAAAGAAAAATGGATTGTCGGGGCCCAGGCCAGGGTCCGCCGGGAACGGGAAGAGCATCACACCCTGCGCCTTCAGGACGGGGAAACTTTCCTGCTCTTCGGCCGGCCCTGCACCCTCCGGCTCCGGCCCGGAACCGGGTTCTCTTACCGGAAAGAAGAAGGCCTTTTGGAGATGGGGGACCAGGAGACCCGGGAGAACCTGGCCCGGTTCCTGATCGGCCAGCTGCGTCCGGTGCTTGGGGAACTGGTGAGCCGGTATGCCTCCCAGATGGGTCTCAGGCTGTCGGTGGTCAAATGCAGTCGGGCCAAAAAAAGATGGGGGTACTGTAACTGGAAGGGGGAAATCGGGTTCTCCTGGCCCCTGGTATTCTGCCCCCGGGAAGTCATAGCCTATGTGGTGGTCCATGAACTGTGCCACATCCGGAATATGTCCCACAACAAAGCCTTCTGGCAGGCGGTGGCCCAGGTGCTGCCGGATTACCGGGAACGGGAAAACTGGCTGAAGGTCCACAGAAAGGTCATGAGTACATTATGAGCATCAACAAAAAAATCATCCTTTGTTTCATTGCCCTGGTTGTGGTGGGGACGGTCTCTCTGACCCTTCTCCACCGGAGTCCCAAATATCAGGAACAGCAGCAGGCCCAGAATGCCCAGACGGTCCATTCCCAGGACACCAAGCTGCCCTATGACTATCTGAACAACGTGATCGCCCAGAGCGGTGCCGCCTGTTCCGTGTACTACCATTCCCTGGAAAACGACGATGTATTCTACAACTATTCCGGTAAAATGCCCGCCGGGGATCTGGCCCGGCTTTATGTGGCTGCCGGGGTCCTCCGGCAGGTGGAAGACGGGGACCTGTCCCTGGACGAAGTGTACACCATCCGGGAAAAAGACCGGAAGCCGGCCAGCCCGGTACTGGGGAAAGTCCCTGCGGGCAGCCGGGTCACCGTCCGGAACCTGCTGGAAGACATGGTGCTCCAGAATGATACCACCGCCCTGTACAAGCTGATCTGGATTGCCGGCCGGGAAGATCTGAACCAGTGGCTGTCCAAAGAGGGGTATGCAGATACGGAAATCGGCACCACCCAGCTGCCCCAGGGAGAAAACAGTCAGGATACCCTGGCTCCCGGGGAAAAACGCCAGCTCAGCTACACCTCTGTCAACGATACAGTGAATCTGCTCACCCGGCTGTACCAGGGGAAGGCGGTTTCCCAGAAGCAGGATGCCTACCTGGTGGAACTGCTCCGGAAACAGCCGGACCGGAACCTCCTGGGAGCCCTGCTGCCCAAAAAGGTGAAGATTGCCGGGGTTCAGTCCGACCAGAATCAGCAGCTGGGCGCCGCAGGGATCGTCTATGCCAAGGAAAAATACGTGCTGGTGGTCATGATGGACAAGGCCGTCCGTCCGGAAGAGAGCCGCAAGACCATCAATCAGCTTTCCTCCATTATCTTCAATACAGTCAACGACAAAGAGGTGTTCAAAAAATGATGAAAAAAGTCGATGTAGCAATTATTGGCGGGGGGCCTGCCTCCATTTACGCCGCTTATGAATTTGTCCTGAAATACCCCAAGGCCCAGGTGCTGATCCTGGAAGAAGGCCATGCCATTGATTTCCGCAGCTGTCCCATTATCGCCGGGAAAGTGGAAAAATGCGTCCGCTGCACACCCTGCAGCATTATGCGGGGATTCGGGGGCGCCGGGGCTTTTTCCGACGGCAAGTACAATTTCACCACTGAATTCGGAGGCTGGCTCAGTGATTACATCCCCAAAAAGACTGTGATGGATCTCATCGACTACGTGGATGAAATCAACCTGAAGCACGGGGCACCCGGAGAAGTGTATTCCACCAAGAACTGCAAAATCGGACGGCTGGCCCTGGGCCATGACCTGCACCTGCTGAACGCCAAAGTGCGGCACCTGGGTACCGACAACAACCGGAAACTGATGGCCAGCATCTACCGGTTCCTGCTGGATCACGGAATCCAGATCCAGTGCGACACCCAGGTGGACACCTTCCATCCCTGTGAAGAGGGCTATGAGGTGGTGCTCAAGGACAGCCCGGACACCATCCGGTGCACCTATCTCATCGGGGCTCCCGGCCGGGCCGGTGCGGAATGGTTCTCCGGCCAGTGCGAAAAGCTGGGGCTGGAACTGACCAACAACCAGGTGGACGTGGGGGTCCGGGTGGAAGTACCGGCCGCTGTGTTCCAGCACATTACCGACGAAGTGTACGAAGCCAAGCTGGTGTACCGGACCAAAGGGTACGGGGACCGGGTACGGACCTTCTGCATGAACCCCAACGGCTATGTGGTGGCGGAAAACACCGACGGCATCGTCACCGTTAACGGCCACAGCTTCAGCGACCCCAAAAAGAACAGCGGCAACACCAATTTTGCCCTCCTGGTGAGCAACCGGTTCACGGAACCTTTCAAGGAACCCCACCGGTATGGCAAACACATCGCTTCCCTGTCCAACATGCTGGGAGGCGGGGTGCTGGTCCAGCGGTTCGGGGACCTGATCAAAGGCCGGCGGACCAACGCCCACCGGCTGAGCCAGAGCTTCCTCCGGCCCACCCTCAATGCGGTGCCCGGGGATCTGAGCCTGGTGCTGCCCAAACGCCATCTGGACAACATCATTGAAATGATCTATGCCCTGGACAAAGTGGCGCCGGGTACCGCCAACGACGACACCCTGCTCTACGGGGTGGAAGTGAAGTTCTACAGCGCCCGGCTGGAACTGGATGACCAGCTGGAAACCAAACTGCCCAACTTCTTCGCCATCGGGGACGGGGCCGGCATCACCCGGGGCCTGAGCCAGGCCAGCGCCAGCGGCGTCTACGTGGCCCGGATCATCGGGGAGAGAATGAAGGGGTCCTCAGGCCATTGACCATTGACCATTGACGGGGTGCTGCGCAGCAGCACCCCCTTATTCTATATTCTGCCTCTTCAAACTCTCCCGCAGTTCCCGGGACCGGTGCTTGGACAAAGGCAGGACGCTGCCGTTCAGCAGGGTCACTTCACGGCCCCACACATTCCGCACCCACTGGAGATTAAGCACATAGCTCCGGTGGATCCGCATGAAATTGAACCGGCCCAGCTGCTTTTCCAGCCCGCCCAGGGTCTCCCGGTACTCATAGTTTCCCAGGGCGGTCACCACCTGGATCCGGGACCCCAGGGCCTTGAAATAGATCACGTCCTTCAGGGGGAACCGGTGGAGTCCCTGCCAGTTGGAAAAAACAAAGGTATAGCAGCTGTTCCGGCGTTTCCGGATCAGTTCCTGCAGGTCCCGGTGGAGAATCCGGGGAGGAAAGGGGTGGGGGTAGCACCGGTACAGGGGCACCTCATACCCGGCCAGAGAATCCTGGAAACTGTTGGAAATCAGGGAAATGGGCATCTGGGGATCAAAAGAACGGATTTTCCGGGCCAGGGCCAGATTCCGGTGGTCCTGCTGGAAGGGCCCCAACAGCACCAGGTTGTAGCAGCACCCCTGGCGGCAGTCCCGGAGCAGCGCCTGCTCCCCCAAAAAGGTATGGATGCTCAGGACATCGGATGGATTGGGCAGTTTGAGAATGTTGTCAGTGAGTTGGGTGAGAATTTGGGGATTGCTGTCACAAATGGCAATGTGGAACATGATGGGGCCTCCGTTCTTGAAAATTGTAAAAAAGTAGACACTTGTACAGTATAACACGAATGTTCTAAAAAAGCAGAAAATTATTTTATTTCATGGATTCCCCGAGCATTTTTTTGACGGGTACGGTATAATAACTGGTGGAATACTCCAGGCCACCCCGGAAAGGAAACCTGGAAGAAAGAAGGCGCACCATGTCCACCTGTCAGGAAGATCAGATGATTTACCACTATTGCTCCACCAGCGGATTCTTCAATATTCTGCGCAACCAGTGCCTCTGGCTGACGGAAGCCTCTTTTACCAACGACGCCTGGGAAAACAGGATGCTGGATCCCATTTTCGAACAGGCCCTGGAGGACCTGGCGGAAGAGGGGGAAGTCCGGCGGGATCAGCTGGACACTGCCCGGGATCTGTATTATCACCATTCCGCCTGCTTCATCTACCTGGGCTGTTTTTCCGAGGCCGGGGACATCCTGCCCCAGTGGCGGTCCTATGCGGACGACGGCCAGGGTTTTGCCATCGGCTTTTCTTCCCGGGAAATGGATTTCGACTGTTCCACCGTCCACCTCAATGCGGACTTCGCCAACAAGTACTACCTGAAAAAAGTCATCTATATGAAAGAAGGGTATGCAGAACACTTCCTGCCCCTGGCCAGGAACTGGATCCGCATGCGGCTGAACCGGGGAAAACACCTGAACGAACGGGAAATCCGCCGGGCCATTGCTGACGATGCGGCCTTTTCTTCCCTACGGTACTACTGCAAGGACGCCAGCTTTGCCTCGGAAAAAGAACTCCGGGCCCTGTGGCTGCCGGTGCTGCTGAAGGACGAAGAGGGGAACATGGCCGCCGGGAACCGGAAAGCCTACCGGCAGATCCATTTCCGTCCGGAAGCCAGCCGGCTGGTGCCTTATACGGAAATGCCCTTTGCCAAAAGTGCCGTCCGGGAAGTGGTCCTGGGCCCGAAAAATGACATGAAAGACCATCCGGATATCCTGAAGATGTTCCTGGCTGCCAACGGCTATGACGACCGGAACGTCCGGATCCGGGTATCCAAAAGTTCCTATCGATAAAAGGAGAACCTATGCAGAATTTTGATTTTACCCAACCTTCCATCCTCCAGCGGCTGTATGATGCCCTGGATGAACGGGGCCGCCTGCCCCGGGAGTTTTCCCTCCGCCAGGCCATGGAACCGGAAGGTCCGGCCCAGGGGTTTTATTACAGTGACGGCTTCATGGAAGGGAACCTTACCGGGCTGGACAAGGGGGAAGAAGAAAGCCCGGAACTCCAGGAAATCCTTGGGCAGATCCTGGCCGGAGCATATGACCAGGC
Organism: Acidaminococcus sp. CAG:542; assembly: GCF_000437815.1. Taxonomy (NCBI): domain Bacteria; kingdom Bacillati; phylum Bacillota; class Negativicutes; order Acidaminococcales; family Acidaminococcaceae; genus Acidaminococcus; species Acidaminococcus sp. CAG:542. Next base: position 1,380 of record NZ_FR902056.1, on the reverse strand, counting down.
TGTCCAGGGGCTGAAAGCCTTCTTTGGAGAGGGAGAAGACCATCTGATGAATGCCTTTGTGCTGCCCCTCCAACAGGCGGTGGATGCTCAGCGGGAAGCCCTGGACCCGGAACCCCTTATCTGGTTTGCCCACCGGTTGCTCCAGGAGGCGGATCAGCCGGAAATCGTTAAATTCGCCCTGTCCCTGCTGGAATTCTTCGACCTCCAGGAAGAGGAAGATGTGGCGGAAGACATCCGGCTCCTGGCCCGGTGCAACGAATTTACCCTGTTCTGCGTCCGGAATTTTCTCCAGTGGACCGACGGCCAGGAAGAAATCTTCCGCACTGCCCGGCAGGTATACGGCTGGGGCCGGATCGCCGCCCTGGAACATCTGGATCCCCGGACTGCCCAGATCCGCCAGTGGATGCTGGAAGAAGGCTGGGACAACGATGTGAACCCGGAATACACCGCCCGGCTCCTGGCGGACCATGTGGATCTTTTGGGAGTGCTGGAACGGCCCACCCTCACCGCCAAAGCCTTTGAAGGGGCTGAAGCCCTGGTGGATGCCCTGCTGGTGGATGAACCGGTACCCGGGATTTCAGAGATGGCCCAGCCGGTGAAACTGCTTACGGAATTCCTCCGGCACTGTGGGGAACAGGAAAAAGAACTGGAAGACTACCAGGTGATCCTCCGGATCCTCCAGTATGCCACCAACAAACTGGAAGGCAAAGCCGGGGAAACGGTGAAACAGGCCTGCGGCAAGCTGCTCCTGTCCTTTGCCTGCGCCCAGACCGTCCAGCAGGCCATGAAAAAAGGGGAAGGGTTCGACCTGGCCCGGACCCTGGATCTGCCCTATGCCCAGCAGGCGGTGGAACTGGTGCTCCAGGCCCCACTGGACCATGTGGACCTGCTGCCCTATGCCCTTACCGGGGACAGCCACCACGACCATCATGTGATGGAACTGTATGAAGACCTGATTCCCGGGTTCGAAGAAGTCTTTGGGCAGTGCCAGGAAGGGGAAGTGTCCCTCCAGGAACAGCTGGACGGGGTGTACATGGACCTGAACCGGATCCTCAGCCAGCTGTACGGCTTCCCGGGCACCGGAGAAAAGCTTTTCCAAACCGCTCTGAAATCTCCGGCCCTGATGAACCGGAACACCGCCTTGGAAATCCTCAACCAGTGGAAAGACCTGGGATACACCCTCAGTGATCCCATCCGGGAAGGTGTGGAACAGCTCCTGGTCCGGGAGAAAAACCAGGACGTAAAGGAAAAAGCGGAAAGGCTGTTAAAATAGTTGACAGCCTTTCCAATCTTTGCTATACTATACAAGCTTTCTCCTTGAGAAAGCAACAGACAATCGATTCTGCAGCAACGAAATGTTTCAACTGAAACATTGAAAGA
>NZ_FR902055.1:22042-26465 GCF_000437815.1 Acidaminococcus sp. CAG:542 | reverse complement strand
AGCCTGACGGCGGTGGCCAAAGAGGCGGAAGCAGCCGGGAAAACTGCTGCTGCCGTGAAACCGGCGGTACCGGAAACCAAACCGGAAGCCAAAAAGGCGGAAGCTTCTCAAGAAGCTCCCCAAGAAACGGCCAAACCGGCGGAACAGAAGGCTGCTCGTCCCATGACCGTAAAGGAAAAAGTGGCAGCCATCCAGGCCCAGGAAGCCAAAGAAGAGGCGGCCCGGGAAGAAGCCCGGATGAAGGAACTGGTGGCCATCAAGGAAGCTGCGGAGAAACGGGCGGCAGAAGAAAAGGCCCGCCGGGAAGCGGAAGAACGGGCGGCTGAAGAAGCCCGCCGGCAGGTGGAAGCTGCGGCGGAAGCCGAACGGCAGGCTGAGGCGGAACGGCAGGCAGAAGCTGCCAGAGCCGCGGCTGCAGCTCTCGATACGGATGTAAGCGGTGCCGGGGTGATCACCGGCACGGACGTGCGGATGCGGGACGGCGCCGGCCTGGACAGCAGCGTCATCGGAGTCTTTGGCCAGGGAGAATCGGTCCAGGTGCTGGGCAGCACCCGGGCTGACGGCATGACCTGGTACAAGGTGAGCCGCAGTGACGGATCCACCGGCTATGTGGCTGCGGATTACTGCAGCATGGGCAGCGGGGATGGTGACGGAAGCAGTGCTTCCACCGGAACCATCACCGGCACGGACGTGCGGATGCGGGCCAGCTACAGTACGGACAGTGCTGTGCTGGGCTACTTCGACAACGGAGAAACCGTGACCATCCTGGACGATGTGACCAGTGACGGGCAGCGGTGGCTGAAAGTCCAGCGGAGCGACGGTTCCGTAGGCTGGGTATCGGCTGATTTCTGCGCCCAGAACTGATTTACTGGCAGTACTGGCAGGGAACGGGCGCTTGTGATACAATGACTTCAATAAGAGGAGAGGAGGCAGACCATGATGAAAAAAATGGGACGGATTCTTGCCGCGCTGTGCTGTCTGCTGGGTCTGACATTCCCCATGGAACGGAAAGCGGATGCGTCCGCAGCCGGAACCATCATTGGTACGGAAGTGCGGATGCGGAAAGGCGCTGGGACGGATACAGAAATCCTGGGCTATTTTGAAGACGGTGAAAAGGTGGAAGTCCTGAAAAGCAATGTAAATGAAGGACGGAAATGGTATGAAGTGACCCGGAAGGACGGGTCCCAGGGCTGGGTGGCCGGGGAATACTGCCGGGTGCCGGAAGGCTCCCTGATCCCTTCGGTGACCCGTCTGGAAGACCGGAAGGGCAGGATCACCGGCACGGAAGTGCGGATGCGCAGCGATCCCAACCAGAACGGGGATGTGCTGGACTACTTCACCAAAGGGGAAATCGTCACCATCCTGGATGCTGCCGACGGCGGCGGCCTCCATTGGACCAAGGTCCAGCGGGAAAATGGGGATATCGGCTGGGTGGCTTCTGCCTATTGTGAGGAATTGTAATTTTCTGGCCAAAGAGCTCCCCCTTGTGATAAAATAGATGAAATGACAAGAAAAGACAACTAGGAGGTTACAGCAATATGAAAAAAATCTGGCAAACCCTGTCTGCCGTCGCTTTCAGTGCGGCGCTGATCCTGCCTGCCCTCCAGCAGGCGGACGCCGCTACCTTTACCTATACCCCCACCAAACCGGCGGAAACCACTGCCCAGCAGCAGACCCCTGCAGTAACGCCTCAGGTAAAATCCCTGAAACTGGCTGTGGTGCCCCTGATGATCGGAGAAAAAGTGGAAGACAACGAAGGGATGAAACCCATCGTGTTCAGCAACGAAATCGCCAAGGCTTTCCAGTATCCGGAATATGACATGGTGGATTCCGACATCGTCCGGAAAGTGGCCCTCCAGGAACAGGACAACCTGTTCACCCAGGCTGGTCTGGAAGCCGTAGCCAAAGCCAGCGGCGCTGACGTGGTCATTGTCATGGCTGTGGACAAGTTCGACGTAACGGAAGACAACTTCCGCCGGGAACCCATGACCATCCTGGATTACCGGGGACGGTTCGCCACGGTGAACATGTTGAACCACAAGTTCAAACTGGACCGCTGGAGCTATGGCCGTGAAATGGAATCCGGAGCCATCAATCCCCGGTCCGACTGGCCCCATCACGAATTCGGCCTGTTCTGCCGGAGAGAGCTGAAGAAGGTTATTAAGAACAACAAGTAAGGTATGCTGCCAAGGCAGCATACTGTCAGCTGTCAACGGTCAGCGGCCCAAGGAAGCCAGCGCGGCTGGCTGTGAACAATGGCAAAAAGATTCGGCAAACAACGTCTTTTACAAGTTCAAAATCAATTTACGAAAATTGATTTCCAACGGCCGTTGACCGTTGACCATTGACCGCTGACAAAAAGGGGTGTTGCTGTGCAACACCCCTTCTTATTGCAAAGAAGGGAACTACACCAATGGATTGGGCAGAAATCAAGGCGGCAGGCCTGGCCTGCTACAATATCAGGCATCTGAAGGAACGGAAGCGCTACTGGGTGTATCTTCTCCGCTGTGCCACCCACCGGAGCCAGATGGAAGGACTCCAGAAATTTTTCCATGGGGATCCTCTGCGCCGGGAGGTGCTCCAGGGCATGCCCTGCCTATTGGAGCAGGAAACCCGGGCATTCTTTTACAAGGGCGCCGGCTGGGCAGAACGGGAAAAGGTGATCACCTATACCATCCATGCCCTTCAGCAGCGGATGAACCCGGAATTCCTCCGGGAAATCTACGTCCGCCACGGCCGGGTGAACCTGTGGACCGACGAATTCCAGGACAAGCCCCTGACCCTGGACCTGCTGTTTCATCCGGGCCAGCGGAAGGAAGGGTGTCTGTCCCTGGTGCTCCACTGGGGGGACCTGGACTTTTACCAGATCATGTTCTGGTTGGGACCGGATCCGGAAAGCGGCAGACCCTGCATCTGGGTGGGAGCCCTCCAGGGCACCAGCCTGGGGAATGATGCGGTGAAGGCCATGACCAAGAAATTCTTCGGATACCGGACCAAGAACCTGATCTTCTACGGGCTCCGGACCCTGGCGGATCTGGTGGGCTGTGAGGCTATCTATGCAGTGACCAATGAGGGCTACTACGCCATGAACCATGTGCGGGTGGACCGGAAACTGAAGACCAATTTCGGGGACTTCTGGGGAGAATGCGGCGGGGAACCCACCCAAGATTCCCGGTTCTACCGGATCCCCCTGGAGGAAAAGCGGAGGGACCTGTCGGAACTGAAACCCTCCAAACGGGCCAATCACCGGCGCCGGTACGAACTGATGGATCGGATGCGGGCAGAGATGGAAGAGAAACTGAAACCTTTCTTCGCTTCCTGATTTATGTTACAATAAAACCGATAGTTTCTGAAAATTACCCTGACGGAGGTGTCTGGATTGAAGAAAAAAATCATCAGCCTGTTTTTGACAGCCCTGCTGTGCCTGACCTGCCTGGTTCCGGCTTTTGCCGAGGAAATGGCGGCCACCAACACGGTAGCGGGCAAACTGGAAATTGCGGAAAACTTCCTGTATGGCGCTGTCCAGACCGGGTCCCTGGTATCCCGGGTGGACAAAATGGAAACGGACATGTACGGCCAGAAAAGTTCCGGTTCTGTGATGACCCGGGTGGACAAGCTCTACAACAATTTGGAAGGGGCCCCGGTAAACGGGAAGCTGTCCATGGCCACCATGATGAACGTGATTGAATGGCAGTTCTCTGACCGGATGTCCATTGACGCGGCCAAAACCCGTCTGAGCCATCTGGAAACCCAGATCTTCGGCACGGAATATGCCAAGGATTCTTTCACCAGCCGTCTGAACCGGCTGACCAAGGCCGCCTTCCCCAACGGCAGCCTCACTTCCAGCACCGTGGTCCTGCCCAAGGATTCCCTGATCAAGGTGAAATTCATGGAAGACATCAACAGCAAGACCAACCAGCAGGGAGATACCATCGACTTTATTGTGGATGACAATGTGTATGTAGGGGATGCTCTGGTGCTGCCCAAAGGGGCCAAGGGCTATGGCCAGATCAAAAAGATCGTCCAGCCCCGGATCTTCGGCCGGGATGCCCGGATCGATCTGGACTTCTCCCATGTGGTGGCTGTGAACGGGGGCGCTGTCCCTGTTACGGTGGGCGACCTGGCCAAACAGCAGGCCAAGACCGCTGCCGGTGCCGCCGGTGCCTCCATCGGAGGGATGATCCTCTTCGGGCCGGTAGGCGTTGTGGGCGGCGCTTTTGTGAAGGGCTCTTCTGTGACCATTCCGGCAGGGACCAACACCTATGTGCAGGTGGCGGAAGACACCAGCGTGGACGGCGTGATCCTGGCGGGCAGTGCAGTAGCTGGGCAGCAGCTGGACGGCAATACCCAGGAAGGCGGCCCCCAGACGGCTCAGCCTGCCTCTGCGGTAACCAAGGAAACGGCCGGTGAAACGGCTGCCGAA
>NZ_FR902055.1:2078-22006 GCF_000437815.1 Acidaminococcus sp. CAG:542 | reverse complement strand
AACCGGCTGCGGAAGCCCAGAAGGAACCGGCCGCCGCTCCCCAGCCCAAGAAAAACACCGGGGTAGCCCTGGATGAAATGGAACCGGAAGCCGCCCAGCCGGCCGATGACTCCCAGACCGTCCAGGAACCGGCTGCCAAGACCGGAGAAGACAAGGCGGATGCAGAAACGGAAGCCGCTCTGGCAGAAGCCCAGAAACGGGACGAAGAAGCCAAGAAGCTGGCCAAAAAGGATAGCAGCAGCCAGCCTATGCTGGATGAAGACGACGGAAGCGCCTACGATACGGCTACTCTCTGAGACGGAAACCAGGGCCTCTCTCTTTCACACAAAGTTGCGGAAGAGAGGGGCCTTTTGTGTTATAATATTGAAGAGTGTAACTGTTTTTCGGGCAGGGAACTGCCGGGACACTGCAAGATTTGATGAGGAAATTTATCCACTGGAGGACAGAATCCTATGAACAAAAAGGCGTTGGCCTTAGGAATTACATTGGCGGTATCGCTGCCGGGCATGGCCAGTGCAGCGGTGACCTATGACGGGGGAAAACTGAGCAGCAAGGACGGTCCGGCTTTCCAGCCGGCTATCCAGAGCCTGGATGAAGTGGAATCTCTGGCCCGGACCAAGGAAGGGGTCCACCGGATCCAGGACCAGCCGGATGCCAAGACGGAAACCATCACCCGGGCCGGACGGGAAACAGCCAAGGAACAGGAGCTCCGTCAGAAAAAGGGGGAAACGGTTCCCAGCGAATCCACCCTGCCCATTACCATCTATGGGGATCAGGTCCAGTACAATTCGGAAACCGGTGATTTTGAAGCCAAGGGGAACGTGCGTCTGTACCAGGGCAACCAGAAGCTGTACACTGCCCAGGCCCAGGGCAATTCCAAAACCGGGGATGTGTACCTTCTGACCGGGGGCCGGATCGTGGAAGAGACCGGCAGCGGCACCAGTGTCACCAACGGCCAGTGGGGCCATTACAACTTCCTGGACAAAACCGGTACGGTGAAGAACATTTCCGGCTACAACGGCAAGGATATGTACCGGGCGGATATCGGGGAAATCTATCCGGACCGGGTGGAACTTACCAGCGGCGGCAGCACCACCCGGTGCCCGGCAGTGCTCCATCCCCCCTGTGTGGAAGTGAAGGCGGACAAAGTGGTGATCTATCCCAAGGACAAGATCATCGCCTACAATGTGAAGGTGTTCGTCAAAGGCAAGCACATCTATTCCCGGGACCGGTGGATCAACCGGATGGGTGACAGTGACGAAAAACAGAGTCTGCTGCCTCATATCGGGTACGATACGGACCATGGAGTGAAGATCCGCTACAACCTGGATGTGCCCATCAGCAACAAGAACAACCTGGATGCGGAACTGAAGTACTATTCCAAGATCGGCTGGCGGCCTCTCTTTACCGACCGGCAGGAGGAAAAGAACTTCTATGTCCAGATCCAGGACGGGCATATGGAAGACTCGGACAACAACTGGATCCGGAAGGAACGGGATGTGAAGTTCGTCTACAAGGCCCACAAGTTCGACGACCGGGTGCCGGTGAACTATTCCGCCTACATCAGCCATGGTCTGTGGAAGGACAACTGGAAGCGGAGTTGGCATACGGAATACGGGTTCTATCTGAACCATGATCCCATCCGTCTCACCCACGAGAAGATGCCCCTGTACCTGAACCTGGGGATGGGACATAAATGGGTCCGTGAAAGCATTAACGATGAAACCAAAAAGACCATGCTGTATTCCGCCACCCTGAACAAAAACTTCGACGGGGGCTGGAACACCTGGCTGGGCTATTACTATGAAAAGGAACACAGTTCCGTATTCTCCTATGCGGATCCGGACATGGCCAAGGAAATCCAGTGGGGACTGGGCAAACGGCTGGGCCCCAATGACTGGGTGAACTTTGTCATGCGGTATGACCAGGGCAAGAGCAGCGTCTACGAATACATCTACCGGTGGTACCATGATTTCTGCTGCTTCCGTCTGGGACTGGAATATCGGGACAAGAAGTACAACAATGATCATGAATGGAGTGTGACATATGACCTCTATCGGTGGTAAGGCACAGGAACTGATTGGAGCCCGTCTCCTGGAACATGAAAAACTGGTCCACAAGGTCATGGGCAGCAAACGGCTGCTGAAGGCCATTGAGGAGGCGGCGGGGATGATTTCCCTGACCCTGGCTTCCGGGGGCAAGGTGATGTTCTGCGGCAACGGGGGATCGGCGGCGGACGCCCAGCACTGGGCGGCGGAAATCGTGGGCCGGTTCCAGAAGGAACGGCCGGGGATGGCAGCGCTGGCTCTCACCACGGATACCTCCATCCTGACGGCCATCGGCAACGACTACGGCTATGATCGGATCTTCGCCCGGCAGGTGGAAGGCCTGGGCCGGGAAGGAGATGTGCTGGTGGGGATTTCCACTTCCGGCAACAGCGGCAATGTATTGGCGGCCATCGAGACCGCCCGGGCCAAAGGGATCCGGGTCATCGGCTTTACGGCCAAAGGGGGCGGCAAAATGGCGGATTTGTGCGACGTGCTGCTGGACGTGCCCGCGGTGAATACCGCCCGGGCCCAGGAAATCCATGAAATCATGGGACATATCATTTGCGAGCTGGTGGAAGACTATGCGTAATACCAAAAGTACCCAATTCCTTACAGAAGACATCCAGAAGCTGCGGATCGCGGTGATCGGGGATGTGATGCTGGACCGGTACGTGTACGGGGAAGTGAAGCGGATCTCTCCGGAAGCCCCGGTGCCGGTGAACCGGGTGCGCCGGATGGAAAGCGTCCTGGGGGGCGCCGGCAATGTGGCGGCCAATCTGGCGGGACTGGGCGTGCAAGTCTATGCCGCAGGGGTAACCGGGCTGGATGAGCACCGGGAAGCCCTGGAGGAAAAAATGGCAGCGGCGGGAATCGATTTCAGCGGCCTTTTGCCCATGCCCGGCCGCAGTACCATTACCAAAATGCGGATCATCGGAGCCCGGCAGCAGATGCTCCGGCTGGATTTCGAAGAGCCGGGAGACCTGAACCCGGAAGAGGAAAGCCGGCTGCTGAGTTGGCTGGAACAGCGGCTCCAGGACGGCCTGGACGGCATCGCTCTCAGCGACTATGCCAAAGGGGTCTGTTCCGACCATTTCTGTCAGACGGTGATCGACCTGGCCCACAGTGCCCAGGTGCCGGTGCTGGTGGACCCCAAGGGAGCAGACTGGCGGAAGTATACGGGGTGTGATTTCATCACCCCCAATGTGAAGGAAATGTGCGAAGCCGGGGGCAAAGTGGTGCCCAACGAAACGGAACCTCTGGTGGAACTGGCGGCCAAAGCCCGGGATGCTTTCCACATCAGGAATGTGGTGGTGACCCGGTCGGAAAAAGGGGTTTCCCTGATCAACCGACACGAAGTAATCACGGAAGCGGCCACTGCCCGGGACGTATTCGATGTGTCCGGGGCCGGGGATACGGTGGCGGCGGTGCTCCGGGCGGCGGTAGCCGGAGGCCTGCCTTTGGGAGAAGCCCTGAATCTGTCCAACAAGGCGGCGGGGATCGTGGTTTCCAAAGTGGGGACCTATCCGGTGCACCGGGAGGAACTGCTGAAGGAAGTGCTGGCCAGCGAAGAACGGGAAGGACGGGACTACCGGCCTCTCAGCTGGGACGAAGTGACCAGCCTGGCCCGGACCTGGCAGGCGGCCGGGGAGAAGATCGTCTTCACCAACGGCTGCTTCGACATCCTCCACACCGGCCACGTGACCTATCTGGAACAGGCGTCCCGGCTGGGACAGCATCTGATCGTGGGGGTCAATACCGATGCATCGGTGAAACGGCTGAAAGGGGAGACCCGTCCCCTGAACCAGGAAAATGACCGGGCCCGGATCCTGGCTGCCCTGGGCTGTGTGGACGCGGTGGTGCTCTTTGGAGAAGACACGCCCACGGAACTGATCCGCCGGATCCGGCCGGATATCCTGGTGAAAGGCGGAGACTACAAACCGGAAGAAGTGGCCGGACGGGAATACGCCGGCCGGGTGGAGATCCTGCCCTTCAAGGAAGGCTATTCCACCACCGGGGTGATCCGGAAAATCGCAGAACTGGTCAAGGAGGGTAAATTATGATCATTGTAACCGGGGGTGCCGGTTTTATAGGCAGCAACATCGTCAAGGGACTGAACGAACAGGGCCGGGATGACATCCTGGTGGTGGACAATCTCACCAATATGGTGAAGTTCAAGAACATCCAGGGGCTGAAGGTCATGGACTACCTGGACAAAATGGACTTCATCCAGCGGGTCCGGGACGGGAAGTTCGACCATGAACCCATCGAAGTAATCTTCCATGAGGGAGCCTGCTCCGATACCATGGAATACAACGGCAAGTACATGATGGAAAACAACTTCGAATACACCAAAACTCTTATGCACTTTGCCCTGGACCGGCGGATCCAGTTCCTGTATGCTTCTTCTGCCTCCACCTACGGCAGCGGGAAGAACGGGTTCCGGGAAGAACCGGCCTGTGAAGAAGCCCTGAACGTCTATGCCTTCTCCAAGCTGTTCTTCGACAACTATGCCCGCCGGTACTTCGACAAGGCGGAAAGCCAGATCGCCGGGTTCCGGTATTTCAACGTGTTCGGGCCCCAGGAAAACCACAAGGGGAAAATGGCCTCCATGGTGCGCCAGATGTTCCTTCAGTGGCAGGGGGAACACAAGGTGAAGCTGTTCGGGGAATACGACGGCTACGGACCGGGAGAACAGACCCGGGACTTCATCTATGTGAAGGACGTGGTGAAGGTGCTGTTCTATTTCTGGCAGCATCCGGAACTGAAAGGGGTCTACAACCTGGGCACCGGCCATGCCCATACCTTCAACGACATGGCCAGGGCGGTGCTGGAATTCTTCGGCAGCGGGGAACTGGTCTATGTGCCCTTCCCGGAAGTGCTGAAAGGGAAATACCAGAGCTATACCCAGGCGGACGCCACCAAGCTGCTGGCCACTGGCTATGACGGAGGCTTTACGGACTTTGCCCAGGCGGTGAAGGAATACTGCCAGGTGCTCCGGGATTCTGACGGCTATTACAAAGCATGAGTAAGAAGAAAAAAGCGGTGTTCCTGGACCGGGACGGGGTCCTGGACATCGACAAGGGATATATCTGCCGTCCGGACCAGGTGGAATGGGTGACCGGCGCCAAAGAGGCGGTGGCCGCCCTGGTCCGCCAGGGGTATCAGGTGTATGTGGTGACCAACCAGAGCGGCATCGCCCGGGGCTACTACACCCAAAAGGACATGGAACACCTCCATGCCTATATGGCGGAAGAAATCAGGAAAGCCGGCGGCCAGATCGACGGCTTCTATTTCTGTCCCCACCATCCCACCAAAGGGGTGATCCCTGAACTGACGGTGGTGTGCAACTGCCGGAAGCCCCGGCCGGGAATGATCCTCCAGGCGCTGGCAGACCATGATCTGGACCGGGAAGGGTCCTTCCTGATCGGGGACAAGGACAGTGACGTCCAGGCGGCTCTGGGAGCAGGAATCCCGGGGTACCGGTTCACCGGGACGGATTTGCTGGCCTTTGTCCGCCAGGTGCTGGACCGGCAGGAGGCGGCAAAGTGACCTACCAGAACATCCTGATCATCAAAATGAGCTCCCTGGGGGACGTGATCCACGCCCTGCCTTTTGCGGCAGCCCTCCGGGAAACCTTTCCCCACAGCCGGATCAGCTGGCTGGTCCATCCCCAGTTCAGCGCTTTTGTGCCGGAGCCGCCTATCATCGACGAAGTGCTGTATTTCGACAAGAAGGCCTTCGGGAAGATGGGCTGGGGGGACAAATGGAAGACCCTTCGGGAAACCCGGGCCCTGCTCCGGGGGAAAAAATTCGACATGGTCATCGACCTCCAGGGGCTGTTCAAAAGTGCCGTCATGGCCTGGCTCACCGGCTGTCCTAACCGGATCGGCTACTGCGAGATGCGGGAAGGGAGCCGGCTGGTGTCCCGGCCCATTGTGGGGGCCCATGCCCATGACCATGTGATCGAACGGTACCTGGATGTGGCCCGGTATCTGGGGGCGAAGGCGGACAAGATCACCTATCCCATGCCGGCTCTGAAGGAAGAAGGAAAAACCATCCGCCGGCGGCTTTTGGAGGCGGGAATGCCGGACCAGGAAAACCTGCCCTATGTGGTGCTGGTGCCCGGGGCCCGGTGGGAAACCAAGAGGTGGCCCCTGGACCATTATGCCGCCCTGGCCCGGAAGTTCCTGGCAGAGGGGACCTGGGTGGTGCTGGCCGGGGGACCGGAAGATGTCCCTCTGGGAAAAAAGATCCGGGAGCTGGCGGGGCCGGAACCCCATCTGCTGGACTGGATCGGCGGGACCAGTCTCCGGGAACTGGGAGCCCTGATCAAGGGGGCCCGTTTCTATGTCAGCGGAGACACAGGGCCCCTCCATATTGCTACGGCGCTCCAGAAGCCCCTGGTGACCATGTACGGACCTACCCGGCCGGACCGGACGGGCCCTTACGGAAATCCCCGGGCCACCGTGCTGGTGAGTCCGGCAGCGTGTGCCGGCTGTCTGAAGAAGCACTGTGACCACTGGACCTGTATGGGAGAAGTGACCCCGGACCAGGTGTATGACCTGTACCGGAAAAAGGAGGAAAAAGCCTGTGACTGAACTGGCAGGAAAGAAAATCATCGTAACCTTCCTGATGCATCTGGGGGATCTGGTGCTTACCACCCCCTTCCTCCATGCTCTGCGCCAGGCGGCGCCCGGAGCGGACATCACCTATCTGGTGGATGAGAAGCTGAAGGAAATCGTGGAATACAATCCAAACATCGACCATGTGTGGACCATCGACAAAAAGGGGAAGGACAACAACCTACGGGCCCTGTGGGCCATGAGCCGGCGGATCACCGACGCCCATTTCGACCTGCTGATCAACCTGCATCCCAACGAACGGTGCTCCTTCATCGATGCCATGGCTGTGGTGCCGGAAAAGGTGGGAGCCTCTCATTTCCTGTTCCGGGGATTCTTCCATCCCTGGCTGAAGCTGAATCGGACCATCCATGCAGCGGACATGTACCTGGACGTGCTGAAGCGGATGGGGGTGGAGGACCTTCGAAACAACGGTCTGGAAGTGTTCCCGGGACCGGAGCACAAACAGGCGGCAGAGGCCTACTGGGCGGCCCAGGACCTGAAGCCGGGAGAAAAAGTGGTGGGGTTCAACATCGGCAGTGCAGTGGTCACCAAACGGTGGGCTCCGGAACGGTTTGCCCAGGTGGCGGATACCCTGGCCAAAGAAGGATACCGGACGGTGTTCTTCGGAGGCTCCATGGACGAGGATATGGTCCGGGAGGCAGTGTCCTTCATGAGAAGCAAACCCATGGTGGCCACCGGGAAATTCTCTCTGGGAGAACTGGCGGCGGCCATGAGCCGGTGCAGCCTGATCATCACCAACGACAGCGGACCCATGCACGTGGCCATCAGCCAGAAGGTGCCCATTGTGGCCATGTACGGCCCCAGCCATCCGGAACTGTACGGACCCTATACGAAACAGGCCACCATTGTCCGGGCCAATCCTCCCTGTGACGGGTGCCGGAAGGGGATGAAGCACCACTGTGACGACATGCGGTGCATGCGGGATCTGACGGTGAAACAGGTGCTGAAAGCGGCCCATCACTGGCTGAAAGAAAAAAAATAAAGTTTTTTTCAAAAAGGGCTTGCAAAATTTCGTGTTATCTTGTATACTAACAAAGTCAGCGGTTGAGAAAACCAAAGACATGATGGTCCGCTAGCTCAGCTGGTAGAGCACCTGACTCTTAATCAGGGTGTCCAGAGTTCGATCCTCTGGCGGATCACCATTTTTTTTGGCCGGATGGTCAAGCGGTTAAGACACCGCCCTTTCACGGCGGTATCGAGGGTTCGATTCCCTCTCCGGTCACCAATTTATGGGCGCTTAGCTCAGCTGGGAGAGCGTCTGCCTTACAAGCAGAATGTCAGCAGTTCGATCCTGTTAGCGCCCACCACAAAAGAAGACGATACACGCGTAACGCTGTATCGTCTTTTTTATTGTATTTTTTTTGTGGGGGGAAGGGATATAGGGGAGTCCGGGAGCGGGCGCACCGGGCGGGAGTGCAGAGCAACCCTTGGTGCGCATCCTGCGAAGGATAATCGATCACCAAGCCACCAAACCATTCGCTCCTCCCAAATAGCAGGGATTTCCCTTTTTATCTCGAATAATACTTATCAATCTCTTTTTATCCTGAGGAAAGGAGGTCCCTATGGAACTGCAGCTTTTGTTTCTGGGTGTGGTGCTGCTGACGGTGGAGGGGTTCATTCCCGGCTTTGGCCTGTTCGGCATCACCGGCATCCTTTGTCTTTTGGGGTCCCTGTATTTCTTTCTGGGGGCCACGGCCCAGGCGGCTGCTCTGGTGGGCGGTGTCCTGCTGGTGCTGGCGGTCCTGGGGTTCTGGCTGATCCGCCGGGGTCCCAAAAGCTGGCTGGGCCGGCAGGTGACACTCCATCTCCGGTCCACCGCTGCCCAGGGCTATACGGGCAATGCAGACCGGAAGGATCTGGTGGGCAAAACCGGTGTGGCCCAGACGGTGCTCCGTCCTTCCGGACGGGCCCTGATCGATGGGGAACTGGTAGATGTGATCACCGAAGGGGAATTTTATGAACCGGGGACGGCCATCCGTGTGGTGGCAGCCACCGGAGGCCGGACCGTAGTCCGGAAGGAGGAAAACCCATGATTGCAATTTTAGGCAGTACCGTATTCCTGGTGGCCATCCTGGTCATCATTGTCCTGTTCCTGCACTTTGTCCCTCTGGGCCTGTGGATTTCCGCCATGGCCGCCGGGGTCAACGTGCACATCTTCACCCTGGTGGGCATGCGGCTCCGCCGGGTGATCCCTTCCAAGATCATCCTGCCTCTGGTGAAGGCCAACAAGGCCGGCCTGGATGTGAACGTGGACCAGCTGGAAGCCCATTATCTGGCCGGGGGGGATGTGGACCGGGTGGTGGATGCCCTGATTGCCGCGGAACGGGCGGCCATCCCTCTGACCTTTGAACGGGCGGCGGCCATCGACCTGGCCGGCCGTGACGTACTGGAAGCGGTCCAGATGAGCGTCAATCCCAAGGTCATCGAGACCCCGCTGATTTCTGCCGTGGCCAAGAACGGCATCGAGCTGAAGGTCCGGGCCCGGGTCACTGTCCGGGCCAACATCGACCGGCTGGTGGGGGGCGCCGGGGAAAGCACCATCATCGCCCGGGTGGGCGAAGGTATCGTCACCACCGTGGGGTCTTCGGAAGAACACACGGATGTGCTGGAGAACCCGGACCACATTTCCCGGACCGTGCTGAGCAAGGGACTGGATGCCGGCTCAGCTTTTGAAATTCTCTCCATTGATATCGCCGATGTGGACGTGGGACGGAACATCGGGGCCCAGCTGATGACGGACCAGGCGGAAGCGGACAAGAACATCGCTCAGGCCAAGGCCGAAGAACGCCGGGCCATGGCTGTGGCCAAGGAGCAGGAAATGCGGGCCTACACCCAGGAAATGCAGGCGAAAGTGGTGGAAGCCCAGGCCCAGGTGCCGGAAGCCCTGGCCCAGGCGCTCCGGGAAGGCCATCTGGGGGTCATGGACTACTATCAGATGAAGAACCTGCTGGCGGACACCAAAATGCGGGAAAGCCTGGTGGCTGGCGGCCAGGAAGAACTGCCGCCCACCCGGAAACCGGAAAAATAACAGGAGGGGCCTATGAAAAGCGATTTGCTGCTGTTCCTGGTGTGGATCTTGTTCCTTCTGGGAAGCCAGCTGCTGAGAAAAAAGAAACGGCCCCTGAAAAAGCCCTCCCAACCGGTCCGGAAACCGGGTCCGGGACCTTTCGTCTGTGAGGAGGCTCAGGCTCCTGCCCAAAAAGAGCCGCCCCTCCAGCCTACGGTAAAGCCCGTACGCAGTGACCTGGTGGAAGAAATCCGGGACCTGAAGCCCACAGTGGCTCCCCAGGTGGCGGAAATCCGGCACCCGAAGGGGCAAACGGTCGGCCACCCGGTGCTTTCCGGGGACCTGCGCCAGGGGATGCTCTGGTCCCTGGTGCTGGGGGAACCCCGAAGCAAAAAGAGCTGGGCTCGGGAACAGAGAGAAAAAAGGGGATTTTGAAGTGGGGGAGTTTAGGCTATAATTATAAAATGTATAAGTAAAACATAAACCGTAGGGGCGCAGGCCGGTTGTTCCGCAGGATGTCAGGACAAATGGTGAATGGGCGGGCTGCCCGGCGTGCAGCCCCTACGGGTACGTTTGTTTGACACAGTTATAGGAAAAGGAAGGGATAAGATGAAGGGAGAAACGCAGCAGGCCCGGGGCAGCTGGGTGGACCGGTTTTTGAACGGAGTGGAGAAGGTCTGTGACAAACTGCCCCCTCCGGCCATTTTGTTCTGCATTCTGTTTGTCATTACGGCTTTGGCCGGAGCGGCTCTTTCTGCTTCCGGAATGAGCCTGGTGAACCCGGCCAACGGCAAGGCGGTCATGGCCCAGAATCTGTTTACCAAAGAGGGGGTCAACTGGCTTTTGAGCAACATGGTGAAGAACTTCTCCGGGTTCGCCCCTCTGGGCCTTGTGATCACCATGACCCTGGCCATCGGTTTCTGTGAGGAAAGCGGCCTGTTGGTAAGCCTGCTCCGGCGGAGCATGAAGAACGTGCCCCCGGGAGTGGTGCCCTACCTGATTGCCTTTGTGGGCACCATGGGGAATATTGCCTCGGATACGGCTTCCGTGGTGATTCCCCCTCTGGCGGCCCTGGTGTACATCGGGGTGGGGAAGAACCCTCTGGTGGGGATGATCGTGGGATACGCCGGAGCCAACGCCGGCTTTACTGCCAACCTGATGATCGCCGGCACTGATACCCTGATGCAGGGGCTTACCAACCAGGCCCTGGACGGATTCCTGGGCAAAGGGGTCTACGCCGTGGACGTCACCTGCAACTGGTACTTTATGGTGGCTTCCACCTTCCTGGTGGCCCTGGTGCTGGGGTACACCTCCAAGCACCTCATCGAACCCCGGTTCGGGAAGTATGAAGCCAAAGAACTGGAAGCGGTCCAGGACCTGACGGAAACGGAAACAAAGGGGCTCCGCCGGGCCGGCTGGGTGAGCCTGGTGTACATTGCCATCATCGCTGTTGGCTTTTTCACCGGCATCCTGTCCAAGGACGGCCATACCCTGGTGGGCTCCCTGCTGCTGAAGGGGCTGATCCCCATTCTGTTCTTCCTGATGAGTTTTGCCGGGATTGCCTATGGGATGACCACCGGCAAGTTCAAGACTGTAAAAGATATCAACGGGGCCATGGTGAAGCAGATGTCTCACATGGGGTCCTATGTGGTGTTCTGCTTCTTCTGCGGCCAGTTCCAGGGGCTGTTCAACTGGAGCAAAATGGGGACCCTGCTGGCCATCGGCGGAGCAGATTTCCTCCAGAGCATGGGCTTTACGGGACTGCCTTTGTGCGTGACCTTTGTGCTGGTCTGTGCCTTCGTGAACATCTTCATGTCTTCCGGATCCGCCAAATGGGCCATCTTTGCTCCTATCTTCGTGCCCATGTTCATGCTGCTGGGGTACCATCCGGCTTTTGCCCAGCTGCTGTACCGGCTGGGGGATTCCCCGGGGAACAGTGTGACTCCCATGATGCCTTATCTGTGGATGATGCTCAGCGTGGCCCAGGAAAAATATGATCCGGACTGCACGGTAGGGACCTTCATCTCCAACCTGATTCCTCTGGCGGCGGTGCTCCAGGTGGTGTGGATCCTGTTCATGCTGGTGTGGGTTGCCCTGGATATCCCTCTGGGACCGGGCGTAACCGTCCACCTGCCGGCGGGGATTTTGTAAACCCGGTTGTTTCTTTGGACGGCAGCACGTATAATAAAGACAATAGTTTCATGAGGGGAGCATTCTATACGATGATCGAAACATCCAAGCGGGCGGAAAAGGCCGCAGAACTGAAACACAGCACTGATGTGCATACCAACTGTGCCCAGGCCGTGCTCCTGGCTTACCAGGACAAACTGGGCAAATCCACCGAAGAACTCCGGGCCCTGGGGTCCGCCTTCGGGGGAGGCATGGGAGGCATGGACGCCACCTGCGGTGCCCTCACCGGGGCTGCTGTGGTGCTGGGGCTGCTGGACAAAAGCGGCAAGCCGGCCAAGACGGTGATGAACGAAATCCTCCAGGAGTTCAAAGAAAAAGCCGGCGCCACCATCTGCCGGGACCTGAAAGGCGTGGGCACCGGGAAAATGCTCTGTTCCTGCGACGACTGCGTACGGCTGGCCGTCCTGGGACTGGAAAAACACCTGGGCTGAGGAACCAAAGGGGAAAATGTTGATAAAGCGGGGAGTTATCCACGAAAAAGTGGATAACTCCCCACTTGTCAACACAGGATAAGGAGGGCAAAATTGGATAAAAAGAATAAAGTGGACCAGGTCGATGAACAAATCATCCATATTTTGCGTCATCAGGGAAGGATTACGCTGCAGGAATTGGGTGAAAAAGTCCATCTTTCCGGGCAAGCCGTAAAAAATCGCATTGAAAAGCTGGAGGACAAAGGAATCATCCAACAGTATACGGTCAATGTAAATTGTCCTGTCTATGGTTATCCGCTTCATTCCTTGATCCGCCTGGAAGCAGGGATACCGCAAAAGACTCCTTTGGTAGTATTCTTGGCTCAATGCGGTTGTCAAGTACTCCATTGTTATCAGATTACTGGACGTCAGGTTTATGTTCTGGACATGTTTTTTCAGTCGGTGGAAGAACAGGAAAGAATTCTGGTGCAGCTTCAAAAATATGGCATTTGTACGGTTGATATGGTGCTAAAGAACTTGGAACTGCCGGAAACTTGAATTTTTCAACTCCGGACAAGAAAAGACTTGTTTTTTTCCATGGAGCGGGATTTCCTTTTTTTTATAATTTTCTCATACAGCCAAAGTATCAAGGAGGAAAATGCAATGGAAATCCAGCAGATTCGCAACGCAACCAATAAAATCAAATTCGGAGGAGTGACCTTTCTTCTAGATCCATGGTTAGCTGACAAAGGGAGCATGGGATCCTTTGACGACATTTCCCAAGAAAACTACCAGGTCCCGGACCCGGTAAAAATGGTGCTGCCCATGCCTTTTTACGGCTTGCCCCTGTCCAGAGAAAAAATCAGGGAAGGAGTGGATGCTTATATCGTCACCCATATCCATCCAGATCACATTGATGTGGCGGCAGATGGTACGGTAGGAAAATTTTTGGACAAGACTGTTCCCGTATTCGTCCAAAACGAAACAGATGCGGCCGTATTCCGGAAATCCGGGTTCCAAAGAGTACAGGTGCTCTCTGCAGAAGGGACCGTGTGGAAAAATGTAACGCTGACCAAAGTGCCGGCCAAACATGGAACTATGGTCTCCTGCGGCAATGCCATGGGCGTGGTTTTTCAGGCCCAGGGAGAAAAAACATTGTATGTGAGCGGAGACACTGTATGGTATCCTGGCGTGAAGCAAACGCTGGAAGCTTATTCTCCGGAAGTGGTTACAGTCAACGCCTGTGCAGCAGAGCTTGTGGGATTTGGCCGGCTGATCATGAATGATGAGGATGTGGAGTGTGTGGCCCGGACCGTACCCAGGGCAACAATCTTTATAACCCATATGGACAATGTGGCTCATGCTTCTTTGACCCGCTATGACATGAAAGGCAGGTTGGCCGGAAGAGGAGTCACCAATTATGTTATGCCACAGGATGGAGAAACGGTTTTGTTTTGAGTGGAAGACCCCGGGCCTGGGGCCCCTCTGTGCGTTTGGTGATTTCTGGAGCGGGCCGCCGGGCCTGCGGCCCCTACGGTTCCTCTCTTCGCTCTGCACTCTTCCCTTTCTGTCCCGTATACGGTATAATTTAATTTTGTGAGTCCGCTCGGAACTGTTTTTTTCGACTGCGGGTTTTCCAAAACTGTACTTTTTGGAGGAATGACCATGAGAACAAAAGAAGAACTGCAGGGGGTCACCGAACTGGGCAGCGGCCATACGGTGTACCAGAATACCTATGCGCCGGAAGTGCTGGAATGTTTTCCCAACAAACATGAAGAGGCTCCCTACATGGTGAAGCTGGACTGCCCGGAATTTACCAGCCTCTGCCCCAAAACCGGCCAGCCGGATTTCGGCCGGATCGTGATCAGCTACATCCCGGACCATAAGCTGGTGGAAAGCAAATCCCTGAAACTGTATCTGTTTTCTTTCCGGAACAACGGGGACTTCCATGAGGATTGTGTGAACATCATCAAAAACGACTTGGTGGACCTGCTCCAGCCCAAATACCTGGAAGTGGCTGGCTATTTCAATCCCCGGGGTGGCATCAGCATCCTGCCCTTTGCCGTTTATTATCAGCCGGAATACAAAGACATGGCCCAGCGGAGAATGGAGGCCTTTGTCCATGAATAAGAAAGCCCTGGTGCTGTCCAGCGGCGGGGTGGATTCCACCACCTGCGTCTCTGTGGCAGTGGAAGAATTCGGCAAAGAAAACGTGTCCACCGTTTCCATTTTTTATGGCCAGAAGCACCGGAAGGAACTGGAATGCGCCCGGAAGGTGGCGGACTATTACGGCCTGCCCCATTATGAACTGGATCTTTCCAAGATCTTCCAGTATTCCAACTGTTCCCTGCTGGACCATTCCACGGAAAAAATCGTCCACAAAAGTTATGAACAGCAGATCGCGGAAAATGGAGAAGAGAAGGTATCCACCTATGTGCCCTTCCGGAACGGGCTCATGCTTTCTGCAGTGGCCAGCCTGGCCATGAGCATCTACGAAAAGGACGATGTATCCATTTTCATCGGAGCCCATGCAGATGATGCGGCCGGCAACGCCTATGCGGACTGCAGCGAAGCCTTCCTGGACGCCATGGGACGGGCCATTTCTCTGGGTACGTACAGCCAGTGCCATATTGTGGCGCCTTTTGCCAGCTGCAGCAAAGCCGGCGTGGTGAAACGGGGACTGGAGCTCTACACCCCCTATGAACTGACCTGGAGCTGCTATGAAGGCGGGGACAAACCCTGCGGCACCTGCGGTACCTGCATCGACCGGGCACGGGCTTTTGCCGCCAATGGGGTCAAAGACCCGGCACTGGAGGATTGATCATGTATACGGTAACCAAACGGATGGAAGTCAGCGGAGCCCACTGTCTCCAGCTTCCTTATAAAAGCAAATGCACCCATCTCCATGGGCACAACTGGATCATCGACGTGACCTGCCAGCGGGAAACCCTGGACGAAAACGGCATGGTGGTGGATTTCACCCACATCAAGGAGGTGGTGATGCAGCTGGACCACGCCTTCATCAATGACATTGTGAAAACCAATCCTACGGCGGAAAATATTGCCAAATGGATCCACGACCAGATCCCCTTCTGCACCCGGGTCTCCGTCCAGGAATCGGAAGGGAACGTGGCCATTTATGAAGACTGAAACGTTTCCTGTGGTGGAGCTGTTCGACTCCATCGAAGGGGAGGGAAAACGCACCGGCTATATGGCTGTGTTCGTCCGGTTCGCCGGATGCAACCTCCGGTGCAGCTACTGCGACACCGGCTATGCCCTGGAACGGTCCGATGCCCGGAATCACCTGACGGAGGGGGAACTGCTGGAACGGATTCGCAGCTATCCCTGGAAAAAAGTGACCCTCACCGGGGGAGAGCCGCTGCTCCAGCCGCTGGATGGCCTGTGCCGGGCCCTTTCCCGGGAAGGGTATGAAGTGAACATCGAGACCAACGGGGCGGTGCCTCTGTTGGAAGAGCGGCCCAAAGGCCTGTTCTACACCATGGATGTGAAATCTCCTTCTTCCGGGATGCGGGGACGGATGCGGATGGAAAACCTTACCCGGCTCACCGGAGACGATGTGGTGAAGTTCGTGGTGGGCAGCCGGGAAGACCTGTTGGATATGGAACAGGTCCTCCAGGAGTATACCATTCGGAGCCAGGTGTATGTGTCTCCAGTGTACGGAGCCATTGAGCCTAAAGAACTGGTGGAATTCGTCCGGGACCACAAGCTGGCCCAGGTCTGCATCCAGGTCCAGCTCCACAAGATCATCTGGGATCCGGAGATGAGAGGGGTGTAAAAAAGGGGGCTGTTGCTTATGCAACAGCCCCCTTTTTACACCCTGAACCGGGTGGTGCTTCCCTGATTGGTGGGGATGATTTCCAGCTGGGCGGAAATCCTTTCCTTTAATTCGGCCACGTGGGAGATGATGCCCACCAGCCGGCCGCCTTTCTGGATTTCCAGCAGGGCGCTGATGGCACTGTCCAGGGTTTCCGGATCCAGGGACCCGAACCCTTCGTCCACCAGGATGGTGTCCAGGTGCAGGCCTCCGGCGTAGGATTCCAGCACATCGGACAGCCCCAGGGCCAGGGACAGGGAGGTGAAGAAGATCTCCCCTCCGGACAGGGTGGTCACCGCCCGGGCCTGGCCGGTAAAGGCATCCATGATTTCCAGTCCCAGCCCCTGTTCCTTCCGGGCATCCACAATGTCCTGGCTCCGGTACAGACTGTACCGTCCCTGGCTGATCTTGTTCAGCCGCAGGTTGGCGGTTTCCAGCACATCGTCCAGCACCGCCTGGAGCACAAAGGAGGAGAAGGTCAGCTTCCGGCTGTTGTCCCCTTTGGCAGTGGAGGCCAGGAGGCCGATGGGTCCGTAGGCTTCCTGGAGCCGGGAAAGGTCCTTTTCCAGTTTTTCCAGCTGCTTCAGGCTGGCTTCTTCCCGGCGGAGGGTTTCCTGGAGAGCCCCGGTCCGGGTGGCCAGGGTGTGGGCGGCGCTGCCGGTCTGCCGGACCGCTTCCTGGAGAGGTGCCAGGTCCGGAGGGGTCTTGTCCTTCAGCTGGGCCCCCAACAGCTTCAGTTCTCCCTGGAGGCTGTCCGTCTGCTGCCGGTACCGGTCCACCTGTTCCTGCCACAGGGGCTTGCTGGGAAGGGCTTTGTGGGCGGCCACAAAAGAATGCTGATCCGGGAAGGGAGACTGTTCCAGAGCTGTTTTATAGGCCTCCCGGTCCGCCTCGAAGGCCTTTTGGGCGGCAGCCAGGTTTTCTTCAGCGGTTTGGCAGGATCCGGCCGCCTGATCCGCTTCCGTCTGGGCCTTTTCCAGGGCTTTCTGTTTCCGGTTCAGCTGGGCGATTTTGGCTTCCATGGCCTGGGTCTTCCGGGCCAGTTCCTCCTGGGCCTGGCGGGTCTGGGTGGCAGGGTGGGGATGGTCCGGGGAACCGCACACCGGGCAGGGCT
The DNA here is from genome assembly GCF_000437815.1 of Acidaminococcus sp. CAG:542. Lineage (NCBI taxonomy): Bacteria > Bacillati > Bacillota > Negativicutes > Acidaminococcales > Acidaminococcaceae > Acidaminococcus > Acidaminococcus sp. CAG:542. Next base: position 4,759 of record NZ_FR902055.1, on the reverse strand, counting down.
TCCCGGGAACAAGGGCCTGGGCCATCCGGACGGTTTCCCCTGAAACAGCGGTCATCCGGGCCAGCTGTTCCCGGACCTGGGCCATCTGTTCCTGGAGGGCATGGGTGTTGGTTTCCGTGGCGGAAGCCAGCTGCTGCCGGAGGGTTTCCTGGGCGGCTTTCAGGGTCTCCCGGGCCCGGGCCAGCAGCCCTTCCGCCGCATCCAGCCGGGCCTTGGCCTTCCGGGTCCGGTCGTAGATGGGGTGGAGCTTCAGGGCCTCTTCCAGCCACTGGAGCTTCTGTTGGAGTTCCTGGATGGCCGGTGCCTGCTGGAGCAGGGTTTCCTTCCGTTTCTGGCCCTCCTGCCAGCGCTGGAAGGTGTGGGCCAGCTGCTGGGCCTGCTGGAGGGCTTCCAGGGCGGCGGCTGAGGCTTTCTGGGCTTCGGCGGCCTGGGCTTCCAGGGCTTTGGCCTGCTGCTTTTCTTCCTGGATCCGTTCCTTCAGGGCGGCAGGATTGTCGGTACCGGCACTTTCCAGCAGCAGCTGGTATTTCTGCCGGCATTCCTCATATTCCTTTTTCAGGGTCTTGGCACGGGCGTCCAGGGCCTCTTCCAGGGCGCTGTACTGGCCGGTCTTGAACAGGGTTTCCAGGATGGTTTTCCGTTCCTTGGAATCTGCCACCAGGAACCGGCGGAATTCTCCCTGGGGCAGCACCATCAGCTGCCGGAACTGCCGGGCCTGGAACCCCAGGAGCTGTTCCACCGCCCGGGTCACGGAGCTGTTGGAGGTACCCAGCACCTTCCGGTCCCCTTCCGGGAGAATCTCCACCAGGGAGGCACCGGCAGGCACGGTCCGGGTTCCTTCTCCCCGCTGTTTGTTCAGCACCTGTTCCGGGGTCCGGGTCACTTCATAGGCCCGGTCCCGGTTCCGGAAGGTGAACCGGACTTCTGTTTTCCGGTCCGGGGTGGCATAGTCGCTGCGCAGGGACCGGTTGTCCCGGAGATCCCCGCTTGGGGTGCCATAGAGAGCAAAGGTGATGGCATCCAGGATGGTGGTCTTGCCGCTTCCGGTGGGGCCGGTGATCAGGAAGAACCGGTTGTCTCCCAGCCGGGTAAAGTCGATGGTCTCTTCGTTGGCGTAGGGACCGAAGGCGGTCATCACAAGTTTCAGGGGGCGCATCAGGCTTTCCTCCCTTCCTGGTTCACGGTATCGGCAATCTGGTGGAACAGGGCTTTTTCCCCCTCCGTCAGATCCCGGCCCTGGACTTCCTGGAAAAAGGCCTGGAACAGGTCGTCGGTGGAAAGCCCCTTCCGCTGGGCGGTGGCGGCTGCTTCTGTTTCCATAGGCTGGAGCCGTTCATAGCCCAGCTGGAGGATCTGGGGGTACACTTGTTCCAGCCGGTGCTTGGCATCCAGGACGGGCACCCGGTCCGTCAGCTGGATCTGGAGATAGTCCTGGAGATGATCGGTCCGGGGGTTCTCCAACAGGTCCCGGAATTTTCCCTTCAGTACCGCCAGTTCGTGGGGAGCCTTAAGGGGAACGGTTTCCACGGAAATGTCCCCTTTGCCGTCCAGGTCCACAATGTGGACGGCTTTTTTCTGGCTGGCTTCTGCAAAGGAATATTTCAGCAGGGAGCCGCAGTACCGGACCCGGGGACTGTTGTTCTGGCAGGCGTGGAGATGTCCCAGGGCCGTATAGTGGAAGTCTTTGAAGCAGTCGATGCTCACGGTGGTGGCCCCGCCGGCGGCCAGGGGCCGTTCGCTGTCCGGGGTGGTCTGGGCCCCGGTGAGGAACACATGGGCCAGGGCCACTTTCCGGGCCCGGGTAGGGATCTGCCGGAGGATCCGTGCCACCTGCCACTGGAGGGCAGCTTCATGGGTGGGCTGCTTTTCTCCGCTCAGTTCTGTGGCGGTGAGAGGTTCGCAGTAGGGGAGGGGAGCAAAGTATACGGGCCCGTCCCCATCTTCCAGCACCACCGGATGGGTATCCGGATCCACCGGTCCGGTGATGTACAGCTGCCGGGCGGCAAAAAGGGCCTGGCCGAAGTTCAGCCGGTCCGGGTTGTCGTGGTTGCCGGCAATGAGCAGGGTGGGGATCTTTAATTCCAGCACCAGCCGGCGGAGGGTTTCGTCCAGCAGGTTCACCGCTTCCGTGGGAGGGACGGCCCGGTCGTACACATCCCCGGCCACCAGAAGGGCATCCACCTTGTATTCCCGGGCCAGGTCCAGGATCTGGTCCAGGGCGGCCCACTGGTCCTCCAGCAGGTGGAGACCATGGAAGATCCGGCCCAGGTGCCAGTCAGAAGTATGTAAAAATCGCACAGCAAAGCCTCGCTTTCGTGAAAGTTGTTTTTATCATCATAACACGAAGGGGAGTGCAGAGTGAAGAGCGAAGAGATGGAACGGCGGCAATCAGACGAATGGCTGCAATGCCGCAGGATGCGCGCCCTGATTGAACTCCCAGTCACTAGTCTCCAGCTGAATGAGAAATTTGCAGGCAAATTTTTGAACGTGTAAATCGGTACCGCAGGGGCTGCACGCCGGGCAGCCCGATTTCTTGTACCATACTTCGGGGCAACGGCGTAGGGGTTCGCCGCAGGCAAACCCATCCCGGCCGCCTGGAGGGCAAAAACTTCTATACTCATCCACCCGTGAGGGCTCTCCGCCGGGAGGGCAGACCCGTTCGTCCCTGGCGGGAGGCTCAC
>NZ_FR902055.1:0-2009 GCF_000437815.1 Acidaminococcus sp. CAG:542 | reverse complement strand
GGAAGCCGGACCCTATCGCCCGCGTGCTCCACCCCAGGAGCGACAACACCCGATGTTGTCCCGCCGACTCCTCCTGGGCCTGCCCTCCCAGCTCCCGAAGAATCGACGTATACTCACACAGAATACCAGCAAGGCCGATTCCTCTACCAACTTGTGTCCCCCTGAAAGGGGGAAAGGACCCGTGCTTGCACGGGTAGGGGGGGGCCTGGGGGCCAGGAGTTTCTAACGGAAGAAAGTACAAAGCTTCTGGCCGAACCCCACCACCATGCTGCGCATGGTCCCCAGCTACGGCATAAGCGACCTCGCTATCCGCTAAAGCGGATGCTCCCTGCTTACGCCCCTTTCAGGGGACGGACAGAAACAAAACTATAAATATAAGTTCAATGCTCCTGCCAATCACTCCTTTGTTGTCGGCAGGTCCTGCAAAATATTGGCTGTCGCCGATGCCACCACCATCCTGAGATTGACTGAAAAGAATCAATCGTTTTAAAATAATGAGAGAATGGGGAGGGAGTTATTATGAAAAAAGCATTGGTGATCCTTGTTGCTTTATTATCCACTCTGTGTCTGGCTGCACCGGCACTGGCCTATCTGGGCAATCCGCGGACGATGAAATTCCATAATGATAATTGCCGGACCATCAGGCATCGAGAAAATTTTGTTGAAATCGACAGCCGGGAAGAAGCCATTGAAGAAGGGTATGTACCTTGCCAGGTTTGTTATCCGTAAACAGATTTTAATGTTAGGCACGAATTAAATTTTATGAATTTGCCAAAAAGGAAGGCTTTTATCCTGCAGGTTCAGGCAGCATGCGCTACTGACAGGAGCGAAGGCCTTTCCTTATTTTTTGAAAGAGGATAGTCTTCCGGAGGAAAGAAAATCTAAAATTTTATCGATCCATGGGCGAGGCAGAAACGTATCATTCCTGCCCATCATTGGACAGCCAGGGACTTTGGTATAAGAGGTAAAAAATTGCCCTTCGGGAGGCCGGGAAGGGAGTGCCTTCGGCGCTCCCCTACGGCGTCTTCGGCGAAATAAGGGTGCTATATTTTTATCCCGTTCCTGTATTCAGTACGGTGCTGGTTCTGGTCATTGGCCCGAGACTCGAGAACCTTGACCCCTATCCGAGACCCAATAAAACAGGACCTGCGATTTTAGCAGTCCAGGAATAAAAATTTCACCCCTCCCTCACTTCCATCATGTATAATAACAGGATATGGATGCAGGAGGGATTGTTATGCGCAGACTGTTTGGAATCCTGGCTTTTTGCCTTTTGATGGTGCTTCCGGCGCCCCGGAGCCAGGCGGCCATGATCAGCCAGAAACAGGAAATCGAAATGGGACAGCAGGTGGCTCAGCAGCTGGAGAACCACTACGGCCTGGTCCAGGATGACGAGATCCAGGACCGGGTGAACCGGATCGGCCAGAAGCTGCTCCAGAACGGCACCCGTCCCGGCCTTACCTATACCTTCAAGGTGCTGAACACCCCGGATGTGAACGCCCTGGCCTGTCCGGGGGGCTTCATTTACGTGTACAAGGGTCTCCTGGATTATATGACCAGTGACGACGAACTGGCAGCGGTGCTGGGCCACGAAATCGGCCATATCGAAAAACGCCACACGGTCCATCAGATGGAACAGCAGATGGCCCTGTCCCTCTTGACCCTGCTGGCAGGGGTGGCTTCCGGTGATCCGGGGGCAGGGATGGTGCTGGCCTCCACGGCCAGCCAGGCCCTGCTGGCCGGCTACAGCCGGAAGGACGAACGGGAGGCGGACCAGGAAGGCTTCCGGCTGTCCAACCTGGCCGGGTACAATCCCTACGGGTCCTATGTGACCATGGCCAAACTGGAGGATATGAGCAAGGATATGGGGAATCCGGGGTACGGGCTCTTTGCCTCCCATCCGGAACCGGAAGTGCGGATGGCCAAGGCCCTGAAATGGACGGAGCCCCTGAAAATCCCGGAAAAGGTCACAGTGAAGACCGACGGTACGGCTGCCGTCAGTCTGGGGG
>NZ_FR902054.1:21418-22067 GCF_000437815.1 Acidaminococcus sp. CAG:542 | reverse complement strand
GTGGGTTAGCAGCGCCAGCTGCGTTTCCATTCAAAAAATTTGCCTGCAAATTTTTCCTTCGGCCCGCGGCCCCTGCTCTTCCCTCTTCACTCTGCACTCTTCACTACCCTTACCACCCACTCCTGCACCGCCCGGGCGGTTTCCGGGTCGAAGGGGCGCCTGGTGCGGTTGTTGTTGGAGATCACCCGCAGGGCGGCAAAGGGAATTCCCATCCTTCCGGCGGTATCCCCGGCTCCGGCAGTTTCCATCTCTTCGCACAGAGCCCCGGTGTTCGCCTCCTGGTCCCGGATAGTGTCCGGGCAGTCGTTCCACCGGTCTGCAGAGGCAATGGTCCCCAGCACCACCCGGCCCCGGGTGTAGGCCGTGCCCCAGCTGTCCAGCCACCGGACCGCCTCCCGGTCACAGGGATGGAAAAAGGGCCGGTCCCCGGTGAACTCACTTTCCTTGCTTTCCCCTTCCAGGGCCGCCAGGTCCAGGTAATAATCCTTCCCGTACCGGGACTGGAACAGGGCGTTCCCGTTGAACCACCGTTCCCCCACCACCAGGTCAAAAGGCTCCAGGTCCACCGGATATCCCCCGGCAGTCCCCTGGTTCAGCACCAGGGCAGGCTGGAACAGGGTGCAGCCAAGGGCCGTGGCAGCAGCTGCGG
>NZ_FR902054.1:3724-21396 GCF_000437815.1 Acidaminococcus sp. CAG:542 | reverse complement strand
GCAGCAGCTGCGGCGGCGGTGCCGATCCCGGTCCGGCTCACCACTGCCTGTTGCTTCCCCAGTTTCCCGGTCCAAAAAAGGAAATCCCCCTGACGGACTTCCTGGACGTTTTCCAGGGCCTCCCGGAGCACTGCCACTTCCAGCTCCATGGCCCCCTGCAATAAAACCGGCTTTTCCTGTTGGAGAAAAGCCGGTTTTTTGTTGCTCCCTGCCATCCTGTTACTCCAGGGTCAGGGCGAACAGGGTGTCCACCTGCACGGTCACCGTCAGCGCTTTGGGCGCCAGCTGGGTGGAAGCGGCGGCACTGTCCGCCATTTCCATTTTGTTCATCCGGGCCAGGAGCACCGGCTGGGCTACCGCTATGGAACTGGAGGGAATGCTGGCCTGCCGGAGCACGCCGAGACCTCTGCCCCCGGCATTGGCCACAGCCTGGGCGGTATACCGGGCGTTTTCCACGGCCTGGCCCAGCAGCTGCCGTTTGATCAGGTCCTCATTCTGGAGGCCGAACCGGACTCCGTTCAGCCGGTTGGCGCTTTCCAGCCCCTTGTCGATCAGGTTCCCCAGCTGGTCCAGGTTCTTTTCCTTCACTTCCCAGGCCCCGTACACCTGGTAGCCGGCCAGTTTCTGGCCGCCGTTTTTCGGATATTCATACCGGGGAGACACATTGTAGCTGATGGTGGCAATATCGTCCCGGGCCACCCCCTGGGCCAGCATGCTGTTGATGAATTTCCGGCTGGCTTCTGCCCCTGCCTGCCGGACTTCTTCCAGGGTGGCGCCCTGTTTTTCAAAGGCGAAGTTCACCGTGGCCATGTCCGGATCCACGGTTTTGCTGGCGGTGCCAGTGATCTGGATGGTGTCCAGAGGCTGGTCCGCAAAGGCCGGTGCTGCATGGAGACTGAAAGCCAGGACAGCTGCTGCCAGGAATGCTCCGATTTTTTTCATAGGATCACCTCATAAGAAAATTGTGAACATCGATATTATACCACACTTTTGCAGAAAAATGACCGGTCAGTCACAAGTTTCCTGTTGTTTTTGTTTTTCTCCGGCGGACTCCTCCTCCAGAGCCTTCTGCCAGGCCGGGCAGTCCCCGCTGATGGCCCCGTGGCATTCCTTCTGGCTGTGGCGCTGGGTTTCCACGATTTCTTCCGTTACATCCCCCAGGGTGATCCCCTTCAGATGATCCATGCACAGCCGGTCCAGTTCCCGGTACAGGGAATCGAACACGGAAGACATGCCGCTGGAGATGAAGCAGTTGTTCTCCTCGTTGCCGCTGCGCCATTTGGTATCCACGAACACCGTGCCCATGCCCTGGGCGATTTCATACAGGGAGACCTTTTCCAGTCCTTCGCAGGGGCAGTAGCCCCCCACATGGCCTTCCCGGGTGGTGATGATCCCCATTTTCTTCAGTTTGCCCATGATCTTCCGGACCCGGGCCGGATTGGTGCAGATGTTTTCGGCCAGTTCCTCGCTGGACGCCAGGCACCCCCGGTGGGACAGGTAGACCAGCGCATGGACGGCCACAATAAAATCACTTTTCATAATTGCTCGCAAAGCAGGCCGGACTGTGCCAGCCTGCTTCCCTCCTCTTGTATTCCTTTATTTTTCGTTGAGATATTCCTCGGCGAAATGGACGGCCACGGCCCCATCCGCTGCTGCGGTGATGATCTGGCGCACGGCCTTGGTCCGCACATCCCCTACGGCGAACACCCCGGGGACGGAGGTTTTGGTGTCTTCCCCCGCCACAATGTAGCCGTTTCTGTCCGTTTCCACCTGGCCCTTCACCAGGTCGTTTTCCGGCAGCTGGCCGATGGCCACAAAGAGCCCGTCCACCGGCAGGACGGATGTTTCTCCGGTCTTCACGTTCTTCAGTTTCAGCCCGGTAAGCTTCTTGTCCGCCTGGAGCCCGGCAACCACACTGTTCCAGATAATCTCCACCCCGGCATCCTTCAGCCGCTGGAGATAGACGGGAGTGGCCCGGAGGGTATCCCGGCGGTGGATCAGGTATACCTTGCTGGCCAGTTTGGCCAGGTACAGGGCGTCCCCTACGGCCGTATTGCCCCCGCCGTTCACCGCCACCACCTTGTCCTTGTAGAAGCTGCCGTCACAGGTGGCGCAGTAGGCCACACCCCGGTTCACCAGGCCGTCCTCCTGGGGGATCCCCAGTTTCCGGGGATGGGCCCCGGTAGCCAGGATCACCGTCCGGCCCAGGAAAGTGCCTTCGGAAGTTTCTGCCACTTTGGGGTTGGCGGAAAGGTCCAGCTTGGTCACTTCCGCATACACCGTTTCCGCACCGGCCTTTTCCGCCCCTTCCTGCATCCGTTCTCCCAGTTCGAAGCCGTCCACCACTCCCGGGAATCCGGGATAGTTTTCCACATCGCTGGTGGTGGCCATCTGGCCTCCGGGAGAGAGTTTTTCCAGCACGGCGGTGGAAAAGCCGCTCCGGGCCCCGTAAAGAGCCGCCGTATAGCCTGCAGGGCCCCCGCCGATGATCAGGATGTCATAGATTTTGCTCATAATACCCCTTTCTCCTGGAGCCAGGTCTTCACCGCCGCCTTGGAAGGCGGGTTCACCAGCAGTTCGCTGCACTGGCCTTCCTTCACCAGCATCAGGCTGGGGATGGTTTCGATCTTGAACTGTTCCGCCAGTTCCCGTTCTTCGTCGATGTTCACGGCCCCGAAAGAAACCTTGTCGGCGATTTCCATGGCCAGCTGGCCCAGAGCCGGTTTCAGCCGTTTGCAGTAGCCGCACCAGGGGGCGGAAAAGCCCACCACCATGGGTTTGCTGCTGTGGAGCACCTCTTTGTCAAAATTGTCTTTGGTAATATGTAAGAAATCCATAAGAATAACCTCCTTGAAGGACCCGTTGGGATCTGTGATACTGTAATTTTAGCAAATACAGTTAAGAAAGTCAAGAGGGGGATGTTGCACATAACGTGCAACACCCCCCTGGTCGGAAGTCAACAGTCATCGGACGAAGGAAGGAATCTGCAACTGCAGGTTCCTGTGAATGGAAACGCCGCCTCCGGCGGCTAACCCACCACCATTGCGCAAGCGCAACGGTCCCCCGCCCTTGTAAAGGGCGGATAATGAGTACTCGGGATTATGCACTTGTACTGAAAAAGCAATGGGCGTCAGCCCGAGCGTATATCCGCCCTTTTCAAGGGCGGGGGACCAGCCGCCAGACTGGTGGTGGGTTAGCAGCGTTAGGCTGCGTTTCCCTTCCAGGAACCCGTTCCCGGGTTCCTTCCTTCGTCCGCTGACCGCTGACAGGATGCAGCCCCCGGCAGCCTTTTATTTCCCCTCATGGGTCCCCAGCTGGATGGTCACGCAGGCGGCGATCAGCAGGGCGTACACGTAGTAGCAGTACTTCATTACGTCCAGGGGCGAAGTGCCTGCCAGCTGGGTGACGATGAGCATGCCTCCGTCGTGGGGCATGACGCACAGGAAGCTGCAGGCGAAAATGTCTACCAGGCTGGCCAGCCGTTTGGGCGCGATGTCATACTTCTTCCCGATCACCTTGGCAATGGGACAGGTGACGATAATGGCAATGGTGTTGTTCACCATGGCAGCGGACAGGAGCCCGCTCAAAAGCCCGATGCCGTATTCCGCCCCTTTCCGGCCGTGGATCCAGCCGGTGATCTTCCCCACCAGCCATTCCACGCCCCCGTAGTACCGGACCAGGCCGATGATCCCGGACACCAGGATGGCCACCATGCTGATGGAGAACATGTCCGCCATGCCATCTCCCAGCCCCTTGGCCCAGCCGAAAATGTCCACGGTGCCCTGAAGGAGCCCGATGCACCCGGTAAGGAGGATCCCCCCGAAGAGCACCAAAGCCACGTTGATCCCCATCAGGGCCAGCACCAGCACCACCACATAGGGCAGCACCTGGAGCAGGTTGTAATCCCCCACCTGGATGCCTCCCTGGACCTGGCCGCTGACCAGGTAGAACAGCACCAGGCTCACCAGGGCTGCCGGCAGGGCAATGGCAAAGTTCATCCGGAACTTGTCCTTCATTTTGGATCCGCACCCTTCCGCCGCCGCAATGGTGGTGTCAGAGATCATGGACAGGTTGTCCCCGAAATAAGAGCCGCAGATCACCGCAGCGCACACGGCGGCCGCGTTGAGTCCCGCCCCCTGGGCCACCCCGATGGCCACCGGAGCCATGGCGGCAATGGTGCCCATGCTGGTGCCGATGGCAGTGGAAATGAAGCAGCACATCAGGAACACCCCGGGAATCAGGAAGGACGGCGGCACGAACTGGAGACAGAAATTCACCACGGAAGTCTTCCCCCCGATGGCAGCCGCTGCCCCCTGGAACCCCCCGGCCAGGAGATAGATCAGTACGATCATCATCACCCCGGAATCTCCCATGCCGGTGCAGAAGACTTTCAGTTTTTCATCGATGGGGCCCTTTTTCCACAGCATAAAGGCCACCAGGGTCCCGGCCAGAAGGGCCACGTGCCGGGGCAGGAAGCTGAAGGGCTTGGGGATCCCCAGCAGGGTAAAGGCCAGCCCGCAGCCGATGTACAAAGCCAGGAAGACAATGAGGGGCAGGAAGGCCACACCCCCCAGGTTGCGGCTGTCGTCATTTTGGTTCATTGTTTTTTCCTTTCCAAATGCAAAAAAGGTGCTGCCAGGCAGCACCTTTTCGTGTCCGATTTATTTTGCTCCTACGGCCTTCATCACATCGTTGGTGATGTCCACGCCGCCGTCAACTACGGCACCGGCGCTGAGAACCGTGTTGATGCCCTTTTCCTTGGCCACTTTGTGGACTGCGGTCAGGATCTTCTTCCGGATAGGATCGAACAGATCCTGTTCTCTCTTGGCAATCCGTTCGGTCAGGGTGTTGTCCAGGGCCCGTTTGCCGTTATCGTCCAGGCTGGGGGCCTTTTCCTGGAATTCCTTCTGGGCGTTCTGCTGTTCCAGGCTCATGGCAGCCCGGGCAGAGGCGAAATCAGGATGGTGGGAGAATACGGTATTTAAATCCACATAACCGATGGTTTCGGCAGCATAGGCCGTAGCCGGAACCAGGGCGCCAGAGCAGCCAACGCACACCAGCAGGGCCATAACCAGGGCCATCAATTGCTTTTTCACTGAAAATCATCCTTTCTTCTGTAAGAATCCTTCTAAAGCAACAGCGAATCTAACAGGAGTCATTATATCATGAGTGGTTTTCGGACGCAAGCGAAAAAGGGGGTGTGGATTTTCCACACCCCCGGCCCCGGCTCTCACGCCAATTCATACCCTGCTTCTTCGATGACCTTCTTGAATTCATCCTGGGGGATGTCCCGGTCAGCGGTCACTTTGGCAGTGCCTTTTTCCAGGTTGACGTCCACACTGGATACGCCGGCCATGGCGGCCAGGGCATCATGGACGTGTTTCTGGCAGTTGACGCACATCATTCCATTGACTTTCAGTTCTTTTTCCATTACAGTTCCTCCTTCAATTTCCACAGGCAGTACGCCGTTTTTTCATTTCATCAGTTTCTGCAGGGTTTCGCACAGTTCGTCCACTACAGAATCGTCCCCGGCCCGGATGTCGTTGACCACACAGCTTTTGATGTGGTTGGCCAGGAGCTTTTTGTTGAAGGCATTGAGGCCGCAGGTGATGGCACTGACCTGGGTCAGGATGTCCACACAGTACCGGTCTTCTTCCAGCATTTTTTTCACTCCCCGCACCTGGCCTTCAATCCGGTTCAAACGGGTGATCAGGTCCTGATAATCCTTCCCATTCTTGTCCCGCATTGTCTTCAGATGTTCCATGGTACTATACCTCCGTTACGTATATTGTAGCCATGGAAAAAGGGATTGTCAAGTGACAATCCCTTTTTGGTCAGCAACCGATGGAAGCCAAACGCAAATGCGTTTGGCCACGATGGGAAACGCCGCCAAGGCGGCTAACCCACCACCATTGCGCCAGCGCAACGGTCCCCCGCCCTTGTAAAGGGCGGATAAAAACTCGGGACATAAAGTCCCTCGTTTTGAGGTACGCGCAATCCTTCATTTCAGGGTATGCAGACTTGCTGCCCTGGTGCCCCAAGCAATGGGCCGGAGGCCCGAGCGTATATCCGCCCTTTTCAAGGGCGGGGGACCAGCCGCAAGGCTGGTGGTGGGTTAGCAGCCCCCGGCTGCGTTTCCATTCATCACCATCTGCCCCGGGCAGATGGAACGCCAAACGCCTGCCGCGTTTGGCCTCATCCGGCCATTGACCATTGACTATTGACTATTGACAACCAGTGTCACTCCACCGCCTCACAGCACTTGGCACACAGGGTGGGATGCTTGGGATCCTGGCCTACGGTCTTGCTGTAGCACCAGCACCGTTCACATTTCTCCCCTTCGGCAGCTTCCACCAGCACCTTCAGGTCGTCCCGGCCGGTGGCTTCCCCGGCGTCGGTGAGCCCTTCGTGGACTTCCGCCTGGGACACGATCAGGAGCGCCGGCAGATCCTTTTCCACGGCCTTCAGTTCCGCCAGGGCATCCCCGGTGGCGAACAGTTCCACCTTGGCATCCAGGGAATGGCCGATGGTCTTGGCCCGGCGGGCCCCTTCCAGCACCTTGGTGATTTCACCCCGGATGGCGATGAAGGCATCCCATTTGGCCTTCAGGTCTTCCTTCACATATTCCGGATGGGCCTGGGGCCAGGGCAGCATCTGCACGCTCTGGGGAGCATCAGCCGGTTTGTTCATATACTGGTACACTTCTTCCATGGTGAAGCTCAGCACCGGCATCAGCATCACCATCAGTTCCCGGAGGATCTGGGTCATGGCAGTCTGGGCGGACCGGCGGGCCTTGCTGTCCTTCCGGCTGGTGTACAGACGGTCTTTGATGATGTCCAGATAGAAGGAGCTCATGTCCACGGTGCAGAAATCGTGGATGGCATGGAACAGCACGTGGAAGTCGTAGGTTTCATAGGCTTCGGTCACGTCCTTCTTCAGGGCTTCGAAGCGCATGAGGGCCCACTGGTCCAGTTCTTCCATGTCGGCAAAGGCCACCTTCTGGGTTTCATAATCGAAATCATGGGTGTTCCCCAGGATGTACCGGATGGTGTTCCGGACTTTCCGGTAGGCTTCCGCCAGCTGCTTCAGGATCACCGGGGAGATCCGCACATCCTGCTTGTAGTCGGAAGAAGCCGCCCACAGCCGGACGATATCCGCTCCGTACTGATCGATGACTTCCTGGGGCACCACCACGTTCCCCAAGGATTTGGACATTTTCCGGCCTTCCCCGTCCAGCACATAGCCGTGGGTCAGCACGCTCCGGTAGGGAGCCTTGCCGGTGACGGCCACACTGGTCAGAAGGGAGCTCTGGAACCAGCCTCTGTGCTGGTCACTGCCTTCCAGGTACATGTCCGCGGGCCAGCTCAGTTCCGGACGGCGCTTGCATACCCCCATGTGGGAGGAGCCGCTGTCGAACCACACGTCCATGATGTCCTTTTCCTTCCGGAAGTGGGTGCCCCCGCATTTGGGGCATTTGGTCCCTTCCGGCAGCAGTTCTTCGGCGGTGTGGTTCCACCAGGCGTCGCTGCCTTCTTTATCGAAAATGGTGGCGATCTTTTCCACCGTGTCTTCGTTGATCAGAGGTTCCCCGCAGTCTTCGCAGTAGAAGATGGGAATGGGCACGCCCCAGACTCTCTGCCGGGAAATGCACCAGTCATGCCGGTCGGCCACCATGTTGTGGATCCGGGATTCCCCCCAGCTGGGGATCCACTGGACGTCTTCGGAAATGGCCTTCAGGGCTTCATCCCGGAACCCGTCCACGGAAGCGAACCACTGCTCGGAAGCCCGGAAGATAATGGGGTTCTTGCAGCGCCAGCAGTGGGCGTACTGGTGATGGATGGTCTTTTTGCCCAGGATGGCGTTCTGTTCCGCCAGATGTTTGATCACCAAGCCGTTGCTGTCAAAGACGAACTTGCCTTGGAACAGTTCCCCGGCTTCTTCAGTGAAGCAGCCCTTCTGGTCCACCGGGCACAGGATGGGCAGCTTGTATTTCAGACCGGTGAGATAGTCCACGTCCCCATGGCCGGGAGCCGTATGGACGCAGCCGGAACCGGCTTCCTTGTCCACATAGTCAGCCAGCACCACCAGGGATTTCCGGTGGTTGTATTCCGGGAAGGGATGTTCGCATTCCGCATATTCAAAGGCACGGCCTTTGGTGGTCCCCAGCACAGGGCCGAATTCCACCCCGCATTCCTGGGCCACTTTGTCCACCATATCGGCGGCCATGATCAGCACTTCCCCGTTGTATTCCACCCAGGCATAGTCAAAGTCCGGGTTCAGGGCCACAGCCACGTTGGCAGGAATGGTCCAGGGGGTAGTGGTCCAAATCACCATATAAGCTTTTTTGCCCTTGGCGGCTTCCGGAGTCAGCCCGTTGTCTTTTACCAGCGGCATCTTCACGAAAATGGTGGGCGTCTTCTGGTCGGCGTATTCGATTTCCGCTTCGGCCAGGGCAGTTTCGCAGTGAGGGCACCAGTATACGGTCTTCTTCCCTTTATAGATGTAGCCCTTGTTGGCCATGGTGCCGAACACCCGGATCTGTTCCGCTTCGAAATGAGGATCCAGGGTTACATAGGGATGGTCCCAGTCGCCCAGCACACCCAGCCGTTTGAAGTCCTTCCGCTGGGTGTCGATCCACTGGAGGGCATATTCCCGGCACATTTTCCGCAGTTCCACCGGGGACAGCTTGTGACGGTCCACCCCGGTGGCCTTCAGGCAGGCATGTTCGATGGGCATGCCGTGGGTATCCCAGCCGGGGACGTAGGGGGTGTCATAGCCCTGGGCGTATTTGTATTTGATGATGATGTCCTTCAGGACCTTGTTCAGGGCATGGCCCATGTGGATCTTGCCGTTGGCGTAGGGAGGTCCGTCGTGGAGGACGAACTTCTTGTGGCCTGCATGGAGCTTCTGTTTTTCTCCATAGATATCATTTTTATACCAGAAATCCAGGAAATCCGGTTCCCGTTTGGGCAGCCCTGCCCGCATGGGGAATTCCGTTTCCGGAAGATTCAGGGTTGCTGCGTACTTGTCGTCTTTCTTGCTCACTCTTGCACACCTCCAAAAAAATAAATCCCGTCCCCCGAAAGGGACGGGACAAAAGGGCCCGTGGTACCACCCTCATGACAGCTTTGCTGCCACTCTTGTATGGGATAACGGTCATAACCCGGGTCCCCTACTGCTGGTTCAAAGACCGGCTCCAGAGTGATCTTCCGCAAAAGGCCTCCTGTCCGGGCTCCCACCCTCCCCGGATCGCTGTACCAGCCAGAAGCGTACTGTCTCTGTCATCGCCTGTTGGTTTGAAATTCGTGTTTATTATACACTTCTTAGACCCGGTGGTCAACTGGAAAAGGAGCGGGCCGCCTGGAACATTACGATGCCCCCGGCTACAGCCACGTTCAGGCTTTCCGCCTGGCCGGCCATGGGGATCTTCACCTTCTGGTCCGCGGCTTTGAGGAGCTCCGGGGACACCCCTTCCGCCTCGCTGCCCAGCACCAGGGCGGTCTTGGCCGGCCACTGGAGCTTCGTCATGTCTTCCGCCCCTTCCAGGGCCGTGGCCCACAGGGCGTATCCGTTTTTCCGGCACCAGGTTTCCAGGTCCGCCGGCTCCACCCCGGTAAGCACCGGCAGGTGGAACAGGGACCCCATGGTGGACCGGACCACCTTGGGATTGTACAGGTCCGCCGTATCCTTCAGCAGCACCACCCCGGCGGCCCCCAGGGCATCGGCAGTGCGGATCAACGTCCCCAGGTTCCCCGGGTCCCGGATCTGGTCCAGCACCAGCACGAATCCCCGGTCCGGGGCAAAATCCCCCAGGTCCCGGGGCCGGATCTCCACCAGGGCCGCCACACTCTGAGGGTCTTCGGTGGCGGTGATCTTCTGGAGCACCGGCAGGGGCACTTCATACCAGGGCAGGCTGCTTTCTTCCGCCTTTTGTTCCCAGCCTTCCGGCAGCCGGGTAAAGAACAGGGCCCGGATATTCCATTGGGAAGCCAGGGCTTCTTCCACTGCCCGTTTCCCTTCCAGCAGGAACAGGCCTTCCTTCTGGCGGTATTTTTTCATTTTCAGGGAAGCCGCCCGCTTCACCAGGTCATTCTTCAACGATGTCAGGGTACTGATCATATGCCGTCCTCCAGGGCTTCCACACTTTTCCGGCTGCCGATGACCACCAAAAGGTCCCCTTCCGCAAGGGGCTTGGTGGGTTCCAGGGTCATTTCCGTGGAGCCGTCCTGGTGTTTGATGGCCACCACGTTCACCTGGTACTTCCGGCGCACGTCCATTTCCGCCAGGCTTTTCCCAGCCATTTTGGGGCTCAGGTTCACTTCCATCAGGCAGATGTTGTCGGACAGTTCCACAAAATCCAGGATATTGGTGTAGGCCAGGTTGTGGCCCACCCGGCGTCCCATGTCCCGTTCCGGATAGATGATCTTGGTGGCTCCCAGCTTCTTCAGCATCTTCCCGTGGATGGGATTGGAAGCCTTGGCCACAATGGTCTTCAGCCCCGCTTCCCGGAGCAGCATGGTGGCCAGCAGGCTGGGTTCCAGGGTGCCGATGGCCACGATCCCCACGTCGAAATTCCGGATCCCCAGGCTGTTCACCGTCTTTTCGTCGATTACGTCGCAGACCACCGCATGGGTCAGTTTGTCCGCCATGTTTTCCACCACATCTTCATTGTTGTCCACGCCCAGGACCTCGTGACCCAGGGCAGTGAGGGTTTCCGCCACACTGCTGCCGAACCGGCCCAATCCCCAGACGATAAATTGCTGTTTGTTTTTCATGATATCCCCATAACTCCTAACCGATGATGATATGTTCCTTGGGATAATGGATGTGTCCCGAAGGTTTGTTGGCCGCCAGGGCCAGGGCGAAGGTCATGAACCCTACCCGGCCTGCATACATGGACAAAATCAGGATGATCTTGCTGGCGGTGCCGATATGCTGGCTGAGCCCGGTGGACAGCCCCACCGTGGCATAGGCGGACACCACTTCGAAAGCCGCCGCCAGAAAGCTGGTGTCCTCCAGGCAGGTGAGGGCCAGGGTGGCAAAGGCCACCCACAGAAGGGACAGGCTGGTGATGGCGAAGGCCTGGAACAGGGTCTCCTCCCCGATCCGCCGTCCGAAGATCTCACATTCGCTTTTGCCCCGGACCACCTGCCAGATGTTCAGCAGCAGCAGGGCAAAGGTGGTGGTCTTGATGCCGCCCCCGGTGGATGCCGGGGATGCCCCGATGAACATGAGGAAAATGGTGAGGATCATGGTGGGCACCCGGAGGCTGTTCAGGTCCACGGAGTTGAACCCGGCGGTCCGGGGGCTCACCGACTGCATGAAGCTGGCCCAGAAGGCATCCCCGGTGCTGAGGCTGCCCAGGGTGGCAGGATTCCGGCTTTCCAGCAGAGCGAACCCGATCATCCCGATGGCGATCAGCAGCCCGGTCACTGTCAGCACCATTTTGCTGTGGAGCTTCAGCCGCTGGAAGTTCCGTTTCTGGAGCACGTCCCGCATCACCGCGAACCCCAGGCCCCCCAGGATGATCAGCAGGCCGATGGACAGGTTCACCACCGGATCCCCCACAAAAGCCGTCAGGCTCTGGTAGTGGCCGAACAGGTCGAACCCGGCGTTGCAGAAGGCAGACACCGCGTGCCAGTAGCCGTAGTAGATCCCCCGGAGGCCGTACTGGGGCCAGAACCGGAAGGCCAGCACCGTGCCGAAGAACCCTTCGATCACCGCCGTGTATTTGGCGATCCGCAGGCTCATCCGCACCACCCCATCCAGTTCGTCCTGGTTCAGGGAAGCCTGGATGTTCAGCCGGGATTGCAGGTCGATCTTTTTCCGCAGCAATACGGAAAACAACGTGGCGAACAGCACCAGTCCCAGGCCCCCCAGCTGGATCAGGGCGATGATCACCAATTGGCCGAAAGTAGAAAAATACGTCCCTGTATCCACCACCACAAGGCCGGTGACGCAGGAGGCGGAAGTGGCGGTGAAGAGAGCGTCCACAAAGGACAGCCCTGCCCCTTCCCGGCCGGCAAAGGGCAGCATCAGCAGCAGGGCCCCGGCCAGGATCAGCCCGGCGAAAGTCAGGGCGATCAGCTGGGAAGGGGAAAAATGTCTAATCTGGTTCAAAGCCCCTCCACCTTATTTCCGGACCATTTCCGAAGAGATTTCCTTCAGGGAAGCGGCGCCGCACATTTCCATGGTGTCCGCCAGTTCCGCCCCCAGTTTGTCCGCCAGGAGTCTGGCGCCTTCCTTGCCGCCCCCATAGACCGCGTTCACAAAGGGACGGGCAATGAGCACCGCGTCAGCCCCCAGTGCCAGGGCCTTGAACACATCCACCCCGCTGCGGATGCCCCCGTCCACAAAGATCTTCATGGTGCCGCCTACGGCCACGGCGATTTCTTCCAGCACTTCCGCCGTTGCCGGGCTCTGGTCCAGCACCCGGCCCCCGTGGTTGGAGACAACGATGGCAGAAGCACCGGCTTCCCGGGCCTTCAGGGCCCCCTTCACGCTCATGATCCCCTTGATGATGAAGGGCAGACCCGCGTCTTTGATGATGGCTTGCATTTCTTCCACGGATTTGCTGCCCGCAGGGGGGACGAAGTTCTTCAGGAAGGGCAGCCCGGCCGCATCCACGTCCATGGCCACGGCAAAGGCCCCGGATTGTTTCACCAGGTCCATTTTTTCAGCGATCATCTGGGCGTTCCAGGGTTTCACCGTGGGCACCCCCATCCCGCCGCAGGCCTTGATGGCAGCGGTGGCTCCCTGCATCACCTGGGGATCCATCCCGTCCCCGGTAAAGGCGGCGATGCCCGCTTCCGCGCACCCGGGCACCAGTTCCGCATTGTAGGTCACATCATTGTATTTGTCGCTGTAGTGCATGGCCACAGCCCCCACCGGACCGGCGAAAATGGGATATTTGAAGGTCCGTCCGAACAGTTCGATGGAAGTGTCCACCGGCCGTTTTTCGCAAAGGGTATCCATCACCACACGGATGTCCTGCCATTTGGCGTAGTTCCGGATGGCCGTATCCCCCACTCCTTTGGCTCCGGGCCCGGGAATGGTGTTCCGGCAGGCAACCCCGTTGCACACCGGGCAGCCCTTGCATTTACCCAGACATTTTCTGGCATTTTCCATAACTTCCTTGAAATCCATATCTGTCACTCCCCTGTAGTAGGAGGCACCGCCTCCAGATTCGATTCCTATTATACCACACTTCCCCCTTGCGCTCCCCCTCAAAATACGCTATAATACTCCTACAACTGGATAAAACCTTCCTGCGTATGGCACAGGGGCAGGAGGGATCATGAGGACCTGGCATTGAAAAATGTCCGGTCCTCTTTTTTGGTGTTCTACCTGGCACATTCTACAATGAGGTGATTGTATGTCAAACGCAAGCCAAGTACTGCAGGAACTGTTTTCCGGGGTCTTCGCCATGGGCGACTGGACCATCTGGGTCATGCTGGCCATCGGGGCCATCCTGATCTGGCTGGGGGTCCGGAAGGGCTACGAGCCGGTGCTCCTTTTCCCCATGGGGGTGGGCTGCATCCTGGCCAACATCCCCGGCCATTTTGCCGTCATGCCCACCGGGGGCGGTGAACCGGGCTTCCTTACCGTCCTGTACAACATGGGTATCGCCAACGAACTGTTCCCGGTGCTGATCTTCATCGGCATCGGCGCCATGTGCGACTTCACTCCCCTGATCCGGGCTCCCTACATGATGCTGTTCGCAGCCGCCGCCCACCTGGGGATTTTCGCCGCCACCCTCTGTGCCACCCTGGTGGGCTTCCCCTTCAACGAAGCCGCTTCCATCGGGATCATCGGCGCCGCTGACGGCCCCACCACCATTTTCGTGGCCCAGAAATTCGCCACCGAGATGCTGGCTCCCCTTACCGTCACCGCCTTCTGCTACATGTCCCTGGTGCCCATTATCCAGCCTCCTGTGGTGAAGCTGCTGACCACCAAAGAAGAACGGCGGATCCGGATGCCCTATCACGAAGAAAAGCCCGTATCCCAGACAGCCCTGTTCCTGTTCCCGCTTATGGTCACCCTGATCGCCGGGATCATCGCTCCCATTTCCGTACCCCTCATCGGGGCCCTGATGTTCGGGAACCTGCTGAAAGTGTCCGGCTGCTGCGACAGCCTGTCCAACTGTGCCCAGAATGAACTGACCAACCTGGTGACCCTGCTCCTGGGGATCACCGTAGGAGCCACCATGACCGCGGAAAACATCCTGACCCTCCAGGTGCTGAAGATCCTGGCCCTGGGTGCGGTGGCCTTCATCTTCGACACGGTGGGTGGCCTGCTGTTCGCCAAAATAGCCAACCTGTTCCTGAAA
The DNA here is from genome assembly GCF_000437815.1 of Acidaminococcus sp. CAG:542. Classification (NCBI taxonomy): domain Bacteria; kingdom Bacillati; phylum Bacillota; class Negativicutes; order Acidaminococcales; family Acidaminococcaceae; genus Acidaminococcus; species Acidaminococcus sp. CAG:542. The sequence goes on along the minus strand of NZ_FR902054.1, from coordinate 7,067 downwards.
AAGAAGATCAATCCCATGATCGGGGCCTGCGGCATTTCCGCCTTCCCCATCTCCGGCCGGGTCATCGCCCGGATGGCCCTGAAGGAAGACCCCACCAACTTCATCATCCAGTCCGCCATCGGAGTGAACGTGGCCGGACAGGTGGCCAGCGTAGTAGCCGGCGGCCTGGCCATGGCCCTGATCCCGGTGTTAATGTAAAGGAGGCAGAAACATGGATTCCGTAACCGCAGCCCTGCAGCTTCTCGTCATCGCCTACCCCACCCTGTTCCTGGTCATGGCCCTGTTCGCCGGCCTGACATGGGGTCTGACGAAACTGTTTCCGGCGAAAGAATAAGGTGTGCTGCAGGAGCAGCACACCGGTCGCGGATCGCGGCCCCAAAAAGGAGGCTGCTGTACGTTCTGTGCAGCAGCCTCCTTTTTCTTCTCACATCTTCTTTTCCAAATACACCGTCTTGTGCTTCTTCCCGGGCAGCTGCTTTTCCCCGATCACCTGGAACCCCAGGTGCAGGTACATGGCTTTCAGCCAGGGATGGGTATCCGCCGTGCCCAGGGTTACCGCCGGGGCCTTCAGCTGCTTTTTCAGCACCTCTTCCTCCACCCAGTGGAGGATTTTTTTTGCGTACCCCCGATGGGCATAATCCGGGTCCGTAATGAACTGGCCGATATGGGGCAGTGCCTTGGGCCCCGGGTGCCCTCCCCAGGGCATCCGCAGGGAAATGGCGCTGATCAGCTTCTCTCCCTCGAACCACCCGTAGGTGGGCTGGGTGGCCAGCCACCGTTTTTCATCCTCCAGGGTGGCGTCCATGGCGGAAAAGCTGATGGGATACTGCCGGTCCGTCTGGTAGCTCCGGTGGAGCACATCAAAATAGATTTCCGCATCCTCCACGGTCAGCTGACGCGCGTATGCCACAGCCCATCCCCTCCTTCCTGTTCCAACACATGGCAGGCCAGGCAGCTGTTGTTCAAAAACCGGTTCAGGAACTGCCGGGTCCGCTGTTCTTTCGGGTGGCTCAGCACCTGGTCCGCCGTTCCCTGTTCCACAATCAGGCCGTTTTCCATGAAGATTACCTGATCGGCGATTTCCCGGGCAAAGGCGATTTCGTGGGTGACGATGATCATGGTCACCTTCCATTCCCGGGCGATTTTTTTGATCACCGTGAGCACTTCTCCCACCAGCTCCGGGTCCAGGGCGGAGGTGGGTTCGTCAAAAAGGATCACCTTGGGATTCATGGCCAGGGCCCGGGCGATCCCCACCCGCTGCTGCTGTCCCCCGGACAGCTGGATGGGATAATAATCCTGGAACTGGTCCATATCCACCTCGTTCAGGCAGGCCAGGGCCCGTTCCCGGGCTTCCTGCCGGCTCTTTTTCTGGACGGTCACCAGCCCCTCCATGACGTTTTCCAGCACGGTCATGTGGGAAAACAGGTTGTACAGCTGGAACACCATGGCCGTGTTCCGGCGCACCTGGAGGATCTCCTTTTTGGAGGCATGGGCCATATCCACCGGCTTGTCCTCATCCAGCTGGAGGGTCCCCCCGTCCGCCTGGCCCAGAAAGTTGATAGTCCGCAAGAAAGTGGTCTTCCCGCTGCCCGAGGGCCCCAGGATCACCGTCACGCTGCCGGTGGGCACCTCCATGCTCACATCCCGGAGCACCGTCCGGTTCCCGAATTTTTTCAACACATGTTCCAACCGGATCACAATGCATTCCCCCTTCTGAACCGGCTCAGACGAAATTCCAGCCGGTCAAACACAAATTCAAAAAATACCCCCATGGCCCAGTAAATACAGGCCACTGCCATATAGGCTTCGAAATACTGGGAGTTGTCTTCACAAAACAGTTTCGCCGCTCCGAACAGTTCAATCACCGTGATCACGAACACAATGCTGGTGCTCTTCATGGTGGACAGGAACTGGTTGGCGAAAAGAGGCAGGGCGAACACCGCCGCCTGGGGCAGGATCACCCGCCGGTAGGCCTGGAGCCAGGTCATCCCGATGGACTGGGCTGCTTCCAGCTGGCCTTCCGGGATGGACTGGAGAGCCGCCCGGAAGATTTCCGTCAGATAGGCCCCGGTGTGGAGGGTAAGCCCCACCACCGCGATCTGGAGAGCCGTCACCTTCTCCACATGGAACACCACATGGCCTTTCTGGGCCAGGGCCATCAGCAGGAGAGGCACCCCGTAATACACCAGGTACAGCAGCACCATGTTGGGCAGGCTCCGGCACACCAGCACATACAGCCGGGCCAATTGGGACAGCACCGGCACCTTCCGGATCTCCACCAGGCAGCAGATGAGGCCCAGGATGGCTCCCAGGACCACACTGGCCAAAGTCAGCCCCAGGGTCACCTTCACATAGGGAAGCACCGCCTGAAGGGCGGCCCAGAAATATTCTCCGTCCAAAAACGGTTCATTCATTGAGAGCCACCTCCTTCAGCTGGGTCTTCCGGGCCCTTTGGGCCACATTGAAATGACTTTCCACCTGCCGGCCCGCCACCGTCAGGGCAAAGATCAGGATGCCGTACAAAATGGCGGCGTCCACATACAATTCCAGATACCGCTGGCTGTTGCCCCCCATCAGATCCGCCTGGCGCATCATGTCCACGATCCCCACGTTAAAGATCAGGGCGGTGCTTTTCAGGGTACTGATGATTTCGTTCAAAAGGGGAGGAATGGACAGCACCAGGGCCTGGGGCAGGATCACCCGGCGGTATACCTGGCAGCTGGTCATCCCCAGGCTGGCGGCCGCTTCCTTTTCTCCCGGGGCCACTGCCAGGATGCTGGACCGGAGGATTTCCGCCCCATAGGCCCCCACATGGAGGACGAAGATCACCAGGATGAACAGCATGGGAGGCAGTTCATTCACATCCAGCCCCATTTTCTGCAGCAGTTCCGGCACACCGAAATACACCACGAACAGCTGGACCAGGAAGGGGGTGCTCCGGATAAAGGAAATGAACACCCGGGTCAGCAGGTTCAGTCCGGGAATCTTCTTCACCCGGATCACCGCCAGCCCCATCCCCAGGAAAATCCCCAGGACCCCGGACACCAGAGTAATGAACAGGGTCACCGGCAGATAACTGGCCAGTGTGGGGAACGAGTCCACCATGTACTGGACGCTGAAAAAACTTCCCATGCTTGCTTTCATCCTTTCTTCTTATTGAGGCTGGACCGTGTAGTCCTTGCCCAGGTATTTGATGGAAATCTGCTTTAAGGTTCCATCTTCCTTCATCTGTTTCAGTACCTTGTCGATTTTGTCCGCTACGGTCTGCATGGCCGGATCCTTCCGCAGGAGGAAGTAGGTGGGCACGGACTGCATGACGCCGCCCACTGCCTGGACCGGCAGG
>NZ_FR902054.1:1361-3655 GCF_000437815.1 Acidaminococcus sp. CAG:542 | reverse complement strand
ATTCCCCGGCGGCATCGGCCCGGCCGGTGGCCACCAGGTTCAGGTTTTCTGCAGCTCCCTTGTCAGAATAGATAGGATCGATTCCCGGATTGTGGGTCTTGTTGAATTCCTTCACCAGATCGTTGAATTCCGAGTTGGAGGTGACTGCCACTTTTTTCCCGGCCAGGTCGTCGAAGCTCTGGATATCCGTCCGGCCTTCCTTTACCACCAGTTTCCGGGCGGTATAGTTGTTGCTTTCTTTCGTATAGATGTATTTCTTCTCCCGGGTGGGATTCCGGCGCATCTGGTTGGCGATCATATCCACCTGCTTGGATTTCATGGCCACAAAGGCCGCATCCGGGCTCATGGGCTTGAATTCAAAATGGAGGCTGGGATCCCGCTTTTCCACTTCTTTCAGCACTTCCACGTCAAAGCCGGTCAGGTTCCCTTTATCGTCCGTAAAGGAGAAGGGCTTGGCCGTACCCCGGGTGGCCACCACAATGGCCTTTTTGTCCCCGCCGGTCTTGCTGCTGTCCTTGGCAGCCTGCTGACCGCCGCAGCCGGCCAGTCCAAGGGCCAGGAGCCCGGCAGCTGCCAGGGCCAGTACTTTTTGGAATTTCTTAGTCATGTTCATATCCCCTTTCATCATACAACAGAGGCAGGATCTCCCCCAGGTTTCCCCGGGGCCAGTCTGCCATTTTATCCAACAGTTTCCGGGTCCAGGCTTCTCCTTTGGCCCGGATCAGCTTCTCTTCCAGATCCTCTTCGGAAAATGGATGCTGGGGGCTGCCCAGAGGATCCGGCACTTCCGCTTCCACCGGTTCTCCTTCCAGGGTCACCCCGGTGACCACTGTCCGGCGGACGGTTTTCTCCACAGGAGGCAGGTCGTTGGCCCGATGGAATTTGGGGAGAGCCTGCCGGAAGGCTTCCGGCACCTGGGGCAGATCGAAGAGGCTGTCCTCTTCCCCGCCCCGGGTCAGGATCTGCCATCCCACGTATTCCACCGAAAATTTTCCTTCCTTCCCGGTTTCCGGGGCCGGATAGTGGAGGGCTTTGTACGCTCCCGGAGGAAAATGGAAAGTCACTTCCCGGAGTTTGTCCAGGGTGTACCCCCGCCGGAACAGTTCCCGGCAGGCGGCAGCTCCTCCAATGGCGGCACTGCAGTAGGGATGGAGCTTCATCCACAGGCCCGGAGCAAGGATCTGCCCCGGGTTCAGCCATTTTTGCTCCACTTCTTCCGGATCCAGGGTCAGGCTGCCGAACACCTGCTGCCAGCCGTTGTCGTTATTGAAAGGCCGCAGGCTGGCGGTGACCCGGGTGTACCGGACCATCTCCCAGGCAAACACCGCGTTCCGGGCGGCGAACCCGGCGTGGAGAGGCTTTCCATCGCTGCCGGCTTCCAGCCCCAGGCCCGCCGACTGGGTGGCCCCCAGGGACAGGAGATTGGCGGCAGCTTCCGGTCCCAGCTGCTTCAGGCTGGCCAGGGCCCCGGCCCCTCCGATGGAACCCAGGGTCCCGGTGGAATGCCAGCCCTGGCGCTTGTGCTGAGGATTCAAATACCCTCCCAGGATCCCTTCCAGTTCCGCCCCCACATTGTAGGCGGTGAGGAAGGCTTTCACGGGCACTTCAGGAGTACTTTCCGCCAACAGCACAGAAAACAGTACGGTGCTGAAATGACCGGCAATGCTGGACTGGGCATCGTCCAGATCCAGGTAATGAGACTGGAACCCGTTGAAAAAGGCCGCCATAAAAGGATGGCTGGTGCCTGGCAGACCCAGGAGATGGGCTCTGCCTGGAAAGGTTTCTACCCACCGGGCCATTTTCTGTACCTGGGGTTCCCGGGCCGCCTGAAGAGCGGAGGCCAGGTAATCCAGGAAAGCTATCTTGCTTTGCCGGAAAAGATCCGGACGCCGGTCCAGATCCGTCTGGCGGATCAGGTGGACCAGCGTCGCCGTTACTTCATCCATCATCTTACTTCCCAAACTTCTCCGCCCGGTCATTGGGTTCTTCCCAGATGCTCATGTCCGGGCCTTTGGGGACGATCCGGGGGAAATCTTCGTAGGGGGTGTGGTCCACATAGTAGAACCGCTTCCGCATGGAGTCGAAGTCGGTGTTCCCGCCGAAGGCCGGGTTGCTGTACAGGTCCTTGGCGTAGTTCCACAGGTTGGGGTAATCCACCAGGCGCTTCTTGTTCACGTAGTACTTCTGGTAGAACACCAGGTCGAACCGGCTCAGGGTCACGAACAGCCGGATGTCCGGGTCGGTGATGGTGTCTCCCATGAGATACCGGCGGGGGGCCAGACGGGTTTCCAGCC
>NZ_FR902054.1:0-1338 GCF_000437815.1 Acidaminococcus sp. CAG:542 | reverse complement strand
TTTCCCAGCCAGTCCAGACGGTTGAACACCTTTTCATAGTAGAATTCGTAATCCTTCTGGCTGGTGACCAGGGCGGCCAGGTTCACCGCCAGGTTCACGTCGGCGTAGATGATGTCGTTGAGGGCATCGATGTCGTCCCGCCGGTCTTCCGGATAGATGTCGGGAGCGTCGGGACTGATGTACTTGGTCCAGGCCACGGCGATTTCTGTAGTCAGGTCGTGGTAGTCGTTGTTCACTACAGCACCGGTGGTCACGTCCACAATGGCAGGCACCGTGGAGCGCTGGTCATAGGCGGGGTTTCCTTTCCGGTAGGCTTCTCCCAGGGAGTGGATCTTCAGCACCGGGTCCACATTGTCCGGATCCAGGGTGAAGAACCAGTCCCCCACCACCCCGGCGGGACGGAGAGGATCCACCACCCCTTTGGAGATTACCTTGTCCAGGCCCAAAAGGTCGATGGCAATGGCCACCCGGTTGGCCCAGGGGCAGTGCTTGGACCAGACCAGACGGTACCGGCCCGGTTCCACCGGCAGCTGGTCCGGACCTTCCCCGAAGGGAGTGGTGAACTGGGGTTCCTCATCGTCGGCGTATTTCTGCCGGCGGTTGAAGTTGGAGGCGTCCTGGCCTTCATATTCCTTCTGGACCGTATGGGCCCGGGGGTTGCTGGAATGGAATTCGGAAAAGTCGATGGGGCAGGGATTCATGGCCCGTTTTACAGTAATGTCCTTCCAGGCGGCGGCGATTTCCGGATCCTTGATCCGGGCCAGTTTGGCGGCGTGGATGTCGATTTCAGTCATGATGATTCTCTCCTTTGTACAGAACCCGGGATTGCGGGGTTAATGTATAGTATTTTTATATGGATTAGGAGTAAAAAAAAGAAAGCTCCCGTCCCTATTGGGACGAAAGCTTTGGCTCCGTGGATCCACCCAGTTTCGCTGCCCTGTTGCCAGGTGCAGCCTCAGAGGCAGGACAATCCTCCTGCCTGACAGGGTAACGGCTGTCAGTCGGAAAGTCTACTGAGGGCCGGGCCCTGTTGGACTTTGCACGCTCAGAAAGGCACTTCAGATCCCGTAGTCATCCCCGCTTCCACTGTCCGGGTTCGCTGCCTGCATTCCAGGGTCCTACTCTTTTTCGTCATTGCGTTTGTTTTGAAATTATGGGAAGATGATACCATTGAATTGATAGTATCTCAATAGGAATTAAAGAAAATGTGGTTAGGTGATTAGGTGGTTAGGTGGTTAAGTGATTAACGGGTCCGCGGCTGATGGATGCCAGATGCTCAAGCATCTGCCTTCGAACACGAAAAACCGGCGGCCGGGATGGGCTTCCCTTCGGGAAGCC
>NZ_FR902053.1:0-937 GCF_000437815.1 Acidaminococcus sp. CAG:542 | reverse complement strand
TTTCTGCTGTTCTCTGTGGACAATTTTGATTTTTCGATGTGGTGAGTAAAAATAGAAAACCTTATCTGCTCACCTATTGGTGGTAATGCTACTGGTAATCCACGCAATTGCTTCATATTGATACTTGCGATTCCTGTTGTCTGTTTTGCAGCTTTCAAAAAATATTTTCTTGCAGATTTACATTGAAGATATTCTTCAAAATATTCCGGTGTTAATAAATTACAATTTAGTCTCACCCTAAAAATATGATTTTGGTGAATACAATTTTTGGGTGGATTTATTATAACAGCACCTCTTCCTACCTTATCTGGATCACCACCTTCAGTAATTAAAACATCATTAGATTTTAATCTGTATTGTTCTACCTCTGCTTTAGTTGCTAAAATTGTTTTAATGGTCGACCAGTCAATAAATCCTCTTTTAACGTTAGAAACAGCCATATAAGGGACTTCCAACAAATTATTATCTTTTGTCTTTCTACCCTTTGTTATTCCAGAGACAATATTTGAAACTTGATATAAATTACAAATGCTGTAATTTTCATTCAGTCTATAGTGTTGCCTTTCATTACTAAACATCTCCACAAATCGGGATTGGCTCCTAGGCAATGAATTTCTGATGGGCATTCTTGACGTTTTTCTGGTTGATCATGGCGTACTGCATGGTGGTATCGATCTGGGTATGGCCCAGAAGCCGCTGGACCTGTTCTATGGGCATCCCCTTGTCGATGGCCCGGGTGGCCAGGGTCCTTCTGAATTTGTGAGGATGGACCTTGGGGATGTGGAGTTCTCTCCCCAGAGCCCGGAGCCTGCTTTCCACTCCGCTGATCTGCAGCCGGTTATAGGGCTGGAGCAGAGAAACAAAGAGAGCCGGATTGTCATCCTTCCGGCTGTCCAGATAATTTTTCAGATGGATCTTGGTCCGTGCATCAAAATAC
>NZ_FR902052.1:0-10534 GCF_000437815.1 Acidaminococcus sp. CAG:542 | reverse complement strand
GGTGCTGCGCGTTCCGCGCAGCACCCCCTCTTTTTTACTTCCCATGATGCTTTTCACTGTCTTCCACGGTCCGCACCCTTTCGATGGTGGGCTTTCCGTGTCTGTCTTTTTCGATCACGTCGATGCGGATGTATTTCAGTTCTCCGTCGAATTCCTTCACCAGTTTCCCCAGGGTCCCATCCTGGTCCAGGGCCGGGTTGGAACCAGCTCCGGCCATAATGGCCCGGTAGATCACCGCGGCGAATTCGTACCGGGTCATCATCCGGTTCCCTTTGAACTCTCCGTCTTCATATCCTTCCACAATACCGGCTCTGGCCAGTTTGGTCACGTAGTCATAGGCCCAGTGGTTTTCAGGGATATCCGGGAACAGGGCATCCTTGTCCACCTTTATCACGGTCCGGCCGGCCATCTGGTTCATCAGGGTCTTCAGCTGCTGCATCTCCCCTTCCTGCTTGGCCACCAGTTCCTTCAGGCCCCGGATTTCCTTGGCCATGGCCACCCGGCTGTTGGATACGTGGTTGTGCTGACCCAGCTTGAAGGTGGCGCCAATGTTCACCATGTTTTCACCGCCGCCGGTGCTGCCTCCCAGGCTGAACATCACGTCTTCGTTGGGCCGGTAGAAGGCCCCCAGGGCCACGGCGTTGGCGCCGCTGTAGCTGCCGGCCCCTACGGCAAAGTCCAGTTTGTCGTCAGGATCGAAGTCCAGAGGATGGAGGGCCGCCAGGGCTGCGGAGTTGGCCCCTACCCGGTCCACCCGGGCGCCCAGTTTATTCACACTGTTGCCCAGCTGGTTGATGGCCCGGCCGGTCTGCTGGAGCTGGCTTACGTTCACCGCATCGGTCGGTGCCGTCCCCGGTGCCACATTGTGGATCTGGTTGCCGCCCATGTCCACCTTGCCGTCCTGGACGGTGATGGTCCGGTTGGCATTCCCGGTCTTCACCGTCAGCCCGCTGTTGTTGATGGTGGTGTTGCCGGTGGTGACGCTGTTGAGGCCGGTCAGGTCTTTGGCCAGGCGGATGGAAAAGCCGTTGATTTTTTCGCCGGCATGATCAGGATTGTCCATTTCTTTCTGGATCACCCCGATGTTGCCTTCCCCGGCCAGGCTATCCACCTTGGCACCGCCAGTGAGGCTCAGAGCACTGCCAAATTTCACATTCACTTTCTTGGCTGTGCCTTCGTCTCCCAGATACTGGCGGTCTGCTTTCACATCCTTCTGGACCTGGGTCAGTTCATCCCCCATTTTGTTGACCTTGTTGGTCACATCCGTCACATTGTTGGTGATTTCCGTCTTCATATCACCTGCAATCCGCTTCACATCGCCGATATTGGCAGCATTGGTATCATTATCATATTTATAGACATCCTTGCCGTCTGTTCCTTTAATGATTTCAGAAGCACCACTGGCAACATTGGTGATCTGCTTGCCGCCGCCATTAATGCCGTCTTTGCTGATGCTGATGGTGGAATCTTTGATGGTAACCTTGTTGGTGTCCACCCCATCTTTATTGATGGTGGTATTCCCGGCCTTGATGCTGCCGTCGCCGCCCAGATCAACATCCTTATTGAGCTCCACCTTGATGGCTCCATTATCTATGGACGTCTTGATGTTGCCTGCTTTCTCCACCTTCCCATCTGCCTTGTAGGTCGTGTCGCCCTTGATCTGGATGGCCTTGCCGAGATCCTGCTTGACAATCTTGTCAGCACCCTTCTCATCAGAAGAAAGCGCAAAGCCGCCGCCCTGCTGCTGATTCGTGATGGAGCCGGCAATATCGCGGAGCTGGCCTTCTGTGGCAGCCCGGTTTGCCACCACATTGTCCTTGTTCCACTTCGTGTTGTCCAAGCCTGTGATGTAATTGCCCGTCTCTGCTGTTCCATCAGTACCATCCGACTTCTTGCCGGTGACGGTCTGTTCCCCGATGGTAATTTTCTTGGCAGCATCCTTGCCCACCGTGACTTTTTCAAAGTCCGGGGTATCGGTCATGACGATTTCCAGACCGTCTTTGTCTGCATTCTGGCGGACACCCAGGTTCTTGGCAGAAGCATTCTTCAAATCCGTGGCATCGGTAATGCCCCCTTTGATGGACAGGGTGGTGTTCAGCTTCCGGGTGACTTCCTGGCCGTCGTTGCCCACGAATTTCAGCCCGTCATCCATGGTAGCCACTTCGTGGGTCTTGCCATTGTGGTCTTCATAGACAATGCGGTCCATGCCGTCTTTGCCATTATTCCCATCGGTACCGTCCACACCGTTCTGGCCATTCTTCACATAGATGTCGGCACTGGCGTCCTTGCCATCCTTGCCGGCAGGACCGGTGAGGCCGATATGGCCTTCGCTTCCATCCTTGCCATCTTTGCCATTGGAAACGCTGATGGTGACGCCATCCTTGCCATCTTTGCCTTTCACGGAAATGCCGTCTTTGCCATCCTTGCCCGGTTCACCGTCATGGCCAATGACGACGGTAGTGCCACCCTTGGTCTCAACGGTGACTTTGCCGTCTTTGCCATCCTGCCCGTCAGCGCCTTTCTGGCCGATAGCCAGATTGTCGTTGAGCTTGATGTTGTAGGTCAAGACTCCGCCATCATCTTTCTTGGCGGCGATCATCAGGTTGCCGTTGGTGGAGTCGTAATCGCCATAGTCACCGTCTTTCGGGGTGGCTTCCGCCGGATTGGCCTTGTCGTTAACCGTGACCACGGTACGCTTGCCGGCGGCGGTGGTGGCGTTGTTGACGGCCTTGCTGACCTTGGCCAGCTGGTCTTCGGTAGCTGCCCGGCCGCTGACGTATTCAGGAGTCTCCAAGTTCCAGTCGGTATTGGACAGGCCCGTTGCATAGCTGCCCGGTCCGGCTTGGTTGCCGGAAGGATTGATGCCGTCCTTGGTCATATCCAGGGTACCTCCGGCAAACCAGCCAATCTGGGCATTCCCGGCTTTCAGATTGCCTTTATCTCCCAGATCCGGCGTATTCACCAGCTGGATGGTCAGTTTGCCATCTTCCAGTTCATTGATGCCGATGTTGTTCTGGGTCAGCTTGTCCTTATCCGCTCCGCCCACGAACTGGAGCTGTTCATTGAGCTTCTTATTGATGACTTTGTTGTCGTCACCGCTGAACTTCAGCCCGTCGTCGAGGGTGGCTACCGTATGGCTGCCGTCCTTGCCATCGACTTTATCCTGGTCGTTCTGGTAAACGATGCGGGTGATGTCCTTGCCATCGACACCGGGCTTGCCGGTGGTACCATTCTCGCCGGGCTGGCCTTTTTCGGTGTGGATGATGGTGGTGGTAATGCCTTCCTTGTCATCGTCCCCCGTTACGCCGTTTTTGCCATTGATGCCGATGGTGCCAGCCTTGCCGACTTCGCCATCCGTACCTGCTACACCGTCCTTACCGGCCTGTCCGACCGTCACGCCGTCGGCAGAAATATTCTTGTCCATGAGTACATGGACGGTGGTGTTGCCAGCTGCATCCTGCTCTACAGAAGTCAGCAGGTTCTTGCCGGAATAATCCGTAAGCCCCTTCGTGCCGGCGCCGGTGATGTTGATGGTGCTGCCCAGCTGGTTGGTTACAGGGTTGCCGCCGCCGTCTTTAGCCATCTTATTGGCCCCGAACTTCAGTCCTTGGCCCAGTCCTTCAAAGCCGCCAATGGTGATATCGTTAGAAGTCGTTCCATCCGCATTCTGGACCTTCAGGGTCACCGTACCGGTTGTCGTATCTACTTTGTACTTGCCGTTAGAATCAGCCGCCGGATTGGCCACCAAGTGCAGGTCATTCTTGAGCACATTGCCCAAGTCTACCGTAATCTTCTTGGGATTACCGGAACCGTCTATATCATTGCGGGTCAGTTCCAGCTTCTTGCCGTCATCGGTGACCGTGCCGCCGGTGACATAATAATCGTGGAGCCCGTCGATGTTCACATCCTCGCCATTCTTGCGGGTCAGGTTGATACTTCCCTTGCCATCCTTTGCATGAGTATCCGTTCCTTCTCCATTGTAGGAAACCGATCCGCCGGTGACATAGATATCTCCAGCAACGGATCCCTGCTTGATTTCTGTAGCAACCTGCTTCAGCTGATCTTCTGTAGCTGCCCGGCCTTTCATGATTTTATCCGAATCCCAGTTGGTGTTCTTCAGTCCGGTGATGTAATAATCATCATTGGAGTTGGCGCTTTCCGTGCCATCCGCGTTCTTGCCGCTCTGAATGCCAATCACGATGCCGCCGCTGTAGGTGTCATCGGTCTTGACGCCGCCCACCCGGACCGTGTTGAACCGCACATCGTCGGCGGTGGCGATGGTCACGTTCTCCGTGTTGGTTGTATCGCCGGTAATGGTGATGTTCTGGCCCTGAATCAGGTTGACTTTCGGACTGTCAGGCGTCACGGCTTTCTGCTTCGTGCTGTTGACATCCAGTTCCCAGCCCTTGTTCACCGTGTCGATGACCGGCTGGACCGTGCTGCTGGCGATGTTCTTCACATCGCCGATATTGGCGCCGTTGGTCAGATTGTTGTAAGACGGTTTGCCATCTGTGCCAGTGCCATCGGAGCCGCTGCCCATGTTGTTGACCTGGTTGTCCCCAAAGGCCACTTTATCGCCCAGAACGACCACGTTCTTGCTGCTGTCATCGTCGGACTTCTTGATGGTCAGGCCTTTGTCGTCAATGGTGGTCTTGCCTGCCTGGACGGACTCCAGGTTTGTCAGCCTCTTGGCCAGTTTCACCGTCAGGGTGTCTGTACCGTTGGAAACCACGCCGATATTGTTGTCGGTCAGGTTATCCTTTTCCTTCACGCCGCCGTTGATGGTGGTCTTCTCGTTCATCTTACGGCCAAAGCCAGTGGTATCTGCCGTGCCATCTTCCTTGATATCGCCGACATAGATCTGGCCGTCGTCCATAGTGGCCAGGTCGTGGACGGTGCCTTCCCCATCATGGTAGTGGAGACGGACCATGCCGGTGCTGCCATCGGCCATGGTGACGTTCTTTTTCGGGTTTAGGCTGGCATCCCGATAATGGGCGTTCAACTGGGCAGATGCGGTATTCCCTGCCTGGTCCTTGGTAGTCATGTCCTTGGGACTCAGGTTGAAGCTGTTGGCCGTGACTTCACTGAATGTAGGCTTATCTGCCATGCTGATGGTGATATCCCCATTTTCTGCAATCTGGGAAGTCAGGTTCTTCGTTTCATACTTCATATTGGGATCCGCATCTCCCGCCTTGATGGAAATGGTATCCCCCAGCTGGCGGTTCACAACCTTGTAGCCTGCATAATTGTCCGTAGTATTGGTGGCATCCTTGGTGTTGGCGGTGAAGCTCAGTCCCTTGTCCACCACTCCGGAAACGATGGCCAGCTGATCTTCCGTAGCTGCCCGGCCGCTGACGTAGGATGGATTCTTCGTATCCCAGGCTTTGTTGTCCAGGCCTGTTGCATAGTTGCCGGCGGGAGCGGTATTTTCCGTCTCCTGGCCCTTTTCGGTAAGCTGCAGTGTATTGGCCGGGTTGTTCCCGATGCGGACGTTGCCGGCGGTAACGCTGTTGAGATCCTGGAGGTCCTTGTTCAACTTGATCTCGAGCTTGCCCTTCTGGGTAATGTTGCCCTGTTCGTCTTCCACAGCCGGAGTGGCCACCACGCCGATATTGCCTTCGGACAGGTTGCTGGTATCCGCACCACCGGTGACATCCATGGTGGAATTCAGCTTGTGCTTCACCACTACTTTGTCCGTGGTGCCGGGCTGCAGATTGTCGCCGGTATAGTTAATGCCGTCGTCCAGTACTGCAATGGTGTGGACCCCCTGGATTTCGCCCCCGTTGCCGGAAGACGAAACGTAGTACATCCGGGTGATGCCGTCATTGCCTTGATTTGCCGAATTCTGAGTATACACCTGTACGGTGGACAGGTCATTGTTCACAAGAGAAAGGCTGCCGTTGCCTTCATTATCCACCCCAATGACCGCCCGTTTCTGTTCGGACGGGTTGAAGGCGCTGATCTGGCCGTTGGCAATGGTTACCTTTTCATTGTTCTGGCCTTCAGCCGGATTGGGGTTGTAGAAGGTGGCACTGTCAAAGGTCGGAGTCTTGCTGACAGCCACGGTGATGGTCTTGCTGTCCTTGGTGGTGGAAACAATGGCATTGTTGATTCCTTCAAAGTCCAGGGTATCGCCGTTGAGGATGGAACTGGAAATATCGCCGTTTTTCTGAGTGGTGACTTTGAAGCCTGCTGCTTTCAGCTGGGCCACGTTCACCGCATCCGTATCCAGGGATCCAGCTGCCACCCCGGTGATCTGGCGGGTCAGCGTGCTGCCGTTGCCCACAGCGATGGCATTGGCATTGGCCACCCATGCCGCAGACGTATTGGTGGTATCGCCCTTTGTCAGCATATCATAGCCCTTGGCACCGCTGGCACGGTCGGCCACAGAGCCGCTGCCCAGAGCAATGCTGTCAGCCAGTTTGGCCTGGGCGCCACTGCCGATGGCGGCAGCGTTGACGGCTTCTTCATCCACAGTGCCGCCCAGAGCAGCAAGGGAGTTCTTGGCTGCGGCGATGGAGCTTTCCCCAAAGGCAGTGGAATTCTCGCCGGAGGCAAGCGTCTTGTAACCAAAGGCCGTGGCACCTGCCGCGGTGGCCTTGGTGTCATTGCCGAAGGCCGTAGCGTTGTCGCCGGAGGCTTCGGTGGAATAGCCGAAGGCCGTGGCATTGGCGTAGCCGTCAATGTTATAGCCGTTCCCGCCTTCATGGGCTTTTTCTAGCACATTGTCCGGCGTAATGTCGACTTCTGCACCATTAACCGTAGTCTTGGCCAGGGACTGTTTCGCCCCATTTTTGCCGTTGAATACCTTGCCGTTTTTGCCCGCGGTTGTATCAACCGTCACATTACCATTGGCATCGACATTGACTTTCCAGAGGCTGCCCTGGTAGTCGCGGACATAGGTGTTTCCGTCTTTGCCGGCCAAAACCACATAGTCGTGTTTCTCATTGCCGCTGTCGATTGACATCTGCTTGACGCCAGCGGTCTTACCGTTCTGGATATAAGCCAGATTGCCATGGACATCCATTTTTTCCGTAGCAGTCTTTAATGGTTCATCTTTATCATCCGGGTTATTCTTATAGGTATAGATATTGGTCACAGCACCATTGTCATCCAATTTAGCACCGGCGATGGTGTCCGTGCCCCAGGCCGTGGATTCTTCATCAGCTGCGACAGTGGCATTGCCCCAAGCCGTAGAATATTGCGCTAGAGCGCGGGTGCGGTTACCGAATGCCGTAGCGCCGGTGGAAGAAGCGCGGGTGTCGTTGCCGAAAGCGACCGAGTCATTATACTTAGCAACAGTCTTTTCGCCAAAAGCCAGAGAACGGCCGCCAAGCGCCTGCGTGTCCTCACCAAAAGCGACGGACTGCTGGCCGCTGCCATCTGCCCCGCCTGCAATGGTATTGTGACCAAAGGCCAGAGAAGCATCGCCTCTCGCCTGTGCGCCCTGACCAAAGGCCGTGGCAGAATTACCGCTGGCCGTGTTGACAATGTTGACAAGCTTTCCAGTTTTTTTATCGGTAGTTTCAAGACCGCCAAAGGCCGTTGCATACTGGCCCGTAGCCTTGGCATTCTTGCCGATGACCGTGGCACCCTTCCCCTCAGCCTGAGCACCATTGCCGATAGCAACAGCAGAGTCGCCCGTTGCCTTGGCACTGACACCGGCGGCCAGAGAATTGTTGCCCACAGCCCCTGCATTATTGTAGTTGGTATCGGTGGTGGTATCGATGGAATTGACGCCGTAATCGTGGATGCTGAAGCCCTGGGCCACCTGTTTCAGCTGGGCCATGTTTACAGCATCGGTGTCATTGGTGCCGGCGGCCACACCGATGATCTGGCGGGTGCCGGTCACATTGCCGCTGCTGTCCACGGCACCGATGGAAAGGGCACCGTAGGTGGATTTCCAGGTAGGCGTGGTGTTTTCCGAAGGCTGACCGTTGCGAGGGTCAAGGCCAGGGGTGGCCCCCCGGTAGACAGTGGAATTGCTGCCCAGGGCGATGCCGCCGCTGACATACGCCCCTGCCGAATTGCCCAATGCCAGAGAACTATTGGTAGCATAAGATGAATTGCCAATGGCGGCAGAACTGCTATCTGCACTAGCGGAAGAACCGAAGACATAGGAATTGCCATAGGCATGAGCATTATTGCCAATGGCCACAGCACTGCTGCTTGCAGAAGTTCCGCCCATGCCCGCAGCATAAGAACCACTGGATGCATGGACATTATCCCCTACAGCCACACTGCTGCCATCGGCCGTGGTCCCATTCATCCCTGCTGCAAAAGCACCACCGCTGCCGCTGCTGCCGGCCTGGACGTTATTCCCAAAAGCAATGCTGCCATTTGCCGCTGTAGTGTTATTCATACCGCCGGCATAGGAACTGCCATCAGAAGCATGGACATTGGATCCTACGGCTACGCCGCTGCTTGCAGAAGTACTGTTAGTGCCTGCGGCAAAGCCACCATATTGGGCACTGACATTATCCCCATAAGCGATACCGCCACTTTGAGCCGATGTTCCATTCCGACCGGAGGCAAAAGCACTGCCAGTGGCATGGACGTTATCTCCCACAGCCATAGATGAGCCATCCGCTGAAGTGCCGCCCATGCCTACGGCAAAGGCGCCGCCACTATTTTCACCGGCTTTAACATTGTTACCGACAGCCATACTGCCACTGTTTGCTGTAGTTCCGCCCATGCCTACGGCAAAGGCGCCGCCACTATTTTCACCGGCTTTAACATTGTTACCGACAGCCATACTGCCACTGTTTGCTGTAGTTCCGCCCATACCTACGGCAAAAGCACCGCCGCCTTTGTCACCGGCTTTAACATTATTACCAAAAGCTATACTGCCATTGGTTGCTGTGGTACCTCCCATACCCGTTGCATAGGAACTTTTAGTAGCAGTGACAGGCTTATCTGCCGTTCCCATACCGGAAGCATAAGAACCGTTAGATGCCTGTATATTCGAACCAAAAGCAGCGGAACTGTTTTGGGCTGCCGCGTTGTTGCCGTAGGCAGAAGAGCCATAGGTTGCCTTTGTTCCATTCAAGCCAACTGCCGTAGAGCTGCCATTTGCTTCAACCCCTTTACCGATGGCAATGGATCCCGTCCCACCTGCACTGGTATCCGTAGCCTTGGCCCCTGTCCCGATGGCGATGGTGCTGTTGCCATCGGCCTTGGCGCTGTCGCCTACGGCTACGGCAGAGCTTCCATTGGCAGTAACGTTGGTACCGGCAGCAATGGAATTGGCCGCCGACTGATAGAGCTGGACGGAATAAAGGTAGCTGGTATTATCATAGGGGTTGTAATTGTACACAAGATTCCCTTTGTCATCTTTGTCGGCCTTGCTGACATCGGTCGTGATGTCCGTGACGGTAGAAGTCGTGCCATCCTCTGCCGTTACGGTATGGGTATACTTGTACTGAGGCGTAGTGGTCGTATTGTCATCGGCATCACGGAACACTGGGGGCTTTCTCGTCGGATTGCCGTTATCATCCTTGTACCAGGCAGCATCGTCCATCGATGTGGTCTGGTTGCCGTCTTTATCGGCATAGTAGGTTACGAGCTTATCGTTGATTTTTGCATTGTTGCCGATGGCGGTGGAGTCGGTGCCTTCGGCATGGCTCTGATAGCCGATGGCTGTGGAACCGCCTGCTTCGGTGGACGTGATGATGGGATGTGCCTGCCCTTCCCCATCCACCAGTTTCGTATTGTCTTCAGCCATGGCCTGGCCTTTGGTCTCATCATGTGCATCCTTGCGCAGAGTGTCCGTATCGGTGCCGATGGTGGTATTGTGTTCCCCCTTATAATTTGCACCTTCTGCAACAGTTCCCGAATTGCCAATGGTCAGATTGCCCTTGTTATCGTAAGCCGCGGCGCCCCCATTGCCCAGATCAACCGTTTTATCCGCCGCCCATGCTCCTGAGGGCCAGGTGAGGCCCAGAGCCAGGGCCAGAGTCAGGGCATATACCCCCCCGGTATATTTTTCCGCTGGGAATGTTCCTTCCCGTGGTTCCGGGCGATTTCCGATACCACTACCCAGCTGTTCCGCACTTTGCTCCAGATGACCTTGTAGATCCTGTTCATAGGTCTCCCCCTTGCTCAATTTCACCGGAATCACCGTTTCTGCCATATTTCTATACTGTCTGTATTTTGGCATTCCAGTAACGATTTATTCTTATCAGCTGTAGATTTTCATTCCTGTCTGCAATCCATTCTGCTGAAATTACATTTCTCATTGTAATATGTTGTATTTCAGTCTTCAATAAGGAATTTACGCCAAATGAATAAAATTGTGATAATGAATAAAAGATGAAAATAAAGTGAGGAATTTGTGGATATTTGTATTTTTATCATTTTTGCAGTTGTTACAGGTAGATTGTGGGGAGCGAGTCTGTCGTTGGTCGTTCATCGTTGTGGAGACCAGATGCTGACGCATCTGGTTCTGAACGTATGGCCCGACCGACGGCCGGGAAGGACGACGGCGCCGGGTACTGCGGCGCCTAACCCACCACCAGCCTTGCGGCTGGTCCCC
>NZ_FR902051.1:0-18195 GCF_000437815.1 Acidaminococcus sp. CAG:542 | reverse complement strand
AATTCCGCATCTGATGGATGCGGAATTTTTTTGTGTCAGCGGCGGATGAATACCAGATGTGGGGGCATCTGCTTTCGGCCGTTTACCGCTGTCCGCTGACAGCAAAAAGGGTGCTGCACGCTTTTTGCAGCACCCTCTTTGCTTACTTCGGCATTACGAAGAACTTGATGAAGGCTATGGTCTGGGGCTGGTAGATCACGTCCACCAGGAAGGCCCCTACAATGGGGACGATCATGAAGGCTTTCCGGCTCATGCCGTATTTGTCTTTGACGGCGGTCATGTTCACGATGGCGGAGGGGGTGGCTCCCAGCCCGTGGCCGCAGAGCCCGGCGCACATGACGGCTGCGTCATAATTGCCTCCCAGGACCTTGAAGATCACGAACCGGCAGGCCAGGACCATGAACACCACCTGGGCCGCCACAACCAGCACTACGCCGCCCAGGAGCCCGGACAGTTCCCACAGCCGCAGGGTCATAAGGGCGATGGCCAGGTACAGGTTCAGCATCACATCTCCGATGCCGTCCACCAGGGAGAAATTGAACTGATAGAAATAGTATTTTTCATTCAGGTTCCGGAGGATCACGGCGGTGAACATGGCCCCTACATAGGTGGGGAAGCTCATGTGGATCAGTTTCCCGATCCAGCCGGAGATCATGGAGCCGATGGCCATGCAGCACAGGATGGCGGTGACGTTCTTGATAATGTCCAGGGAGCTGAGTTTTTCCTGGGAAGCGGCGTTGACTTTTTCCACATCCGTGTCGAAGTTTTCCGTGGGATCCGGTTCCAGATGGTACTTTTCAATGAGCATCCGGGCTACCGGGCCCCCTACCAGCACCGCGGAGATGAGACCGAAGGTGGCGGCGGCCATGCCCACTTCCAGTCCGGCAGGATAGCCCATGGATACGAAGGTCTTTCCATAGGCGGCTGCGGCGCCGTGGCCCCCGATCATGGAAATGGCGCTGGCCAGCAGGGCATAGGGGGCTTCAATGCCGAAGATCTTGGAAAAGGCGATGCCGATGCCATTCTGACAGATGGAGACGATGCCGGACACCAGCCAGTAGATGATCAGCAGGCCCCCGCCTTTTTTCAGCAGGGTGATGCTGGCACCCAGCCCCACGGTGGTGAAGAAGGCCAGCATAAAGGGATCCTGGAAATAGGTGTCGAATTTGAATCCGTAGGCTCCGGTCTGATGGCCGATGAAGGTGATAAACATGAACAGGAATCCTCCCACCACAGGAGCCGGGATGCAGTATTTCCGGAGGGCGGAACTCTTCCCCTTCACCCAGTATCCCAAAAGCAGCATGACGGCTGCCAGGGCGGCGGTAAAAATGGCATCCGCCTTGAAAGTCAGGACATTTTTCAGCATAATGATGGACATGGAACATCGCTTCCTTTCTGAGTAAAAATGCAGAAATCATATATATTATATATTGTAACGAAATATGGATAGTTTTAAAAGAATTCAGAAAGATTTAGAAGAACGTGATCTGAAAATGTTACAAAAGCAACATTCGAGTTAAAAATACTGGACACAGACCATAAAATATCTTAATATACAAAAAATAAAAATAACTTTTCAGAACTATTGTCTATTTCACCAATCTCCTGTACAATATACGCATATTTATTTTTATTCTTTTTCTTATTCTTTTTTAGAGGGGGACAACTTCATATGCAATTCAATCTGATTGCCTTTATCTTCAATCCCTTGGTTCTTTTGTTTGCCACCATGGCACTGGGGAACCTGTTTGGGGAACTGAAATTCCGGAAGTTTAGATTCGGGATTACCGGGACCCTGTTCATCGGCCTGGGCATCGGGTATTTCCTGACCCAGTATGCCGCCACTTTCGAAAAGGGCAGCAAGTACTACGCTGCCGCTCTGAAGGTGATGCAGGGGAAAGTCATCGACGGCTCCCTGATGAACCTGTCTCTGCTGATCTTCATTGTAGGGACCGGGCTGCTGGCCGCCAAAGACATGAAATATGCCATCAACAAATTCGGAAAACAGTTTGTGGCCCTGGCCATTTTCATTCCTTTTGTAGGGGCCGTAGCTTCCTATGGATTTTCTCAGACCCTCGACAACCTGAGTCCGTACCAGATCACCGGTACCTACACCGGTGCCCTCACCAGTTCGGCCGGTCTGGCTGCCGCTACGGAATCTTCCGACAGCGAATCCAGACGGCTGGCCCAGGATTTTGCCAACCAGCCTGAAAAGGCCCAGAAGAAGATCCTGGCCATTGTGAACGGGGCCAAAACCCGGGATGCCAAACTCCGGGGCACTCCTGTTCCGGAAACCATGACTCTGGAAAACACCCAATCCCTGAGCCCGGAAGATGTGGAAGTCTTCGTGACGGAAGCCAAGGCCGGCGTAGGGGTGGGCCACTCCATCGGGTATCCCTTCGGGGTGCTGTTCCTGATCCTGGGGATCAACGTAATTCCCAAGATCTTCGGGTTTGACGTAGAAGAAGAAAAGAAGAAATACTTTGCCCAAAAGGCCATCGACATCAAGAACAATGAAAAGCTGGCGGCTTCCACCATGCCGGAAGTGCCCATGGATTTCGTCGGGTTCTCCCTGGCGGCGTTCCTGGGGTATGTGCTGGGTTCCATCAAGATTTACATGGGGCCCCTGGGGATGTTCTCTCTGGGTTCCACCGGCGGTGCCATCCTGGTTTCCCTGGGGCTGGGCTCCATTGGGAAAGTGGGTCCTGTGAACTTCCGGATGAACTCCACGGTGCTGGGGAAGATGCGGACCTATTTCCTGTCCGTGTTCCTGGCAGGTACCGGCCTGAACTACGGGTTCCGGGTCGTTGATGCTATTACCGGGGCCGGGTACATGATCGTAATCATTTCCTCCCTGGTGGCCATCCTGTCCGTGCTGTTCGGGTTCCTGCTGGGGCGCTATGCCTTCCACATCAACTGGACCCTGCTCAGCGGGGCCATTACCGGGGGCATGACTTCCGCTCCCGGCCTGGGGGCTGCCGTGGATGCCCTGGAATGCGATGAACCGGCGGTGTCCTACGGGGCTACCCAGCCTCTGGCCACCCTGTTCATGGTAATCTTCTCCATTATTATCCATAAATTGCCGATCTGAGTGAAAGGGGCTGTTGCTTGCGCAACAGCCCCTTTTTTTTAGAATTCCTTCGTATCAAACACATGCAGCCCCAGGGAGTCGGAGAGGACCCGGAGGATCCGTTCGCCCCCCACGCTGTTGCCCTTTTTGTTCAGCATGGGACCGAAGGTGCCGATGCCGATGCCGTGCCGGGCGATGGCGCAGATGCCGCCGCCCACGCCGCTTTTGCTGGGCATGCCGACCTTCACGGCGTATTCTCCGGATTCATCGTACATGCCGCAGAGCATCATTAGGGTGGTGACGATCCGGACGATGGTGGAATCCACCAGCTGTTCCCCGGTGGTGGGATCCACCCCGTGGTTGGACAGAATCATGCCGTAATGGGCCAGGTCCCGGGCGGTGACCATCACCGAGCACATGCGGAAGTATACATCCAGCACTTCTTCCGGTTCTCCGTCCAGCACATTGTCGCTTTTCAGCAGGAAGGCAATGGACCGGTTCCGGGTGCCGGTTTTCTTTTCCGACTGATAGACGGACTGGTTCAGACCGATTTTGGGATTGGCGCACAGCTTCCGGACCAGGTCCAGGAAGCTCTGGAAGGGATCCGGAGCCTCGATGCAGCTGGCGGTGACGATAGCCCCAGCGTTGATCATGGGGTTGAAGGGACGCCAGTCTTTCAGCTCCAGCTGGAGGATGCTGTCGAACCGGTCGCCTGTGGGCTCCATGCCGATTTTGCTGAAGACCTTGTCATAGCCGGCGGTCTGGAGGGCCAGGATCAGGGAGAAGGTTTTGGAAATGCTCTGCATGGTGAAGGGGATGTCATAATCCCCGGCACAGTATTCCGACCCGTCCTTCCGCATCAGGCAGACTCCCAGGTTCCCGGAGTTGGCTTTGGCCAGTTCCGGGATGTAGCTGGCCACTTTGCCTTCATACAGCACATTCCGTCCTTCTTCCAGGGCTTTTTCCAGGATCCGCTGGATCTCTTCTTTGTCCATGACCATAATGGCACTCTTCCTTTCTTGTTTTGTTTATTTCCAGAAGTCCAGTTCTTCCGGTTTCAGCCCCAGGGCCGTTCCCTTGAAGTGGGGATCCAGTCCGGCGGCTTTCTGCATTCTGTAATCTTCATAGGCCTTGACCACCACACTCCCCAGGAGCACGCAGGCAGTCAGGTTGATCAGGGTCATGCCTCCCATCATAATGTCCGCCAGATCCCAAGCAGCGGCCATGGGGATGATGGCACCCACAAAGACGATGAGCACGGCATACAGTTTAAAGGCTTTCATGAACCCGGAACCGGGCATTTTTTTGTGGTTCAGATAGGCCAGGCCGTTTTCACAGTAGTAGATGTTCCCGATCAGGGTGGTGAAGGAGAACAGCAGCATGGCTACGGTAATGAACCAGGGACCGAAGTTCCCCAGGACTTTGTGGAGGGATGTCTGGACCCAGACGGCCCCGGCGTTTTCCGCGTTTCCGGGCACTTCGGACACCAGGCACATAAGGGCGGTGGCGTTGCACAGGATCACCGTATCGATGTAGACGGACAGCATCTGGACCAGGCCCTGTTTCACCGGATGGGTGGTGGAGGCTGCAGCTGCCGCGTTGGGGGCGGACCCTACACCGGCTTCATTGGAATACAGGCCCCGTTTGATGCCCATGACCAGGCAGGAACCGCCGATACCGCTGAAAATGGCCTTGAAGTTGAAGGCGTCAGCCATGATGGTTTCCAGCACCCGGGGCAGTTCCCCGAAGTTCATCACCAGTACCACAATGGAAACGATTACATAGGCAACCCCCATGAAGGGCACCAGGATGCCAGCAGCCTTTTCGATGCTTTTGGCACCGCCCATGACACAGGCTCCCACCAGAGCCGCCAGGATGGCCCCGATGATGGCCGGAGTCACCGCAGGATCATAGAAGCTGTACACGGAGAAGGTGGACTGGGTGTTGTAGGAGCACAGCAGGTTGAAGCCGCAGGAGTAGGTGAGCAGCAGGAATACGGCAAAGGCCGTGGCCAGGGCCTTGTTGTGGAGGGCATCTTCGATGTAGTAGGCAGGGCCTCCGTAGGCGGAACCGTCCGGACGTTTCCGTTTGAACACCTGGGCCAGGGTGCATTCCGTAAAAGAGGAAGCGGCTCCGATAATGGCCATGACGGTCATCCAGAAAATGGCTCCCGGGCCACCCAGGCAGATGGCGGTGGAAACCCCGATGATATTCCCGGTGCCCACACAGGAAGCGGTGGAGACCATCAGGGCCTGGAAGGGGGACGTGCCTCCGTCCTTGGGCTTTACCATCAGGAGCCGGATGGCTTCCGGCAGCATGCGGACCTGGACGAAGCCCATACGGAAACTGAAGTAGAGACCGGCGGCCCCCATGACCACCAGTAGGATCGGATAGTACAGGATACTGTCTACGGCATCGAGAAATTCCATCATCTTGTTGTTCCTCCCGTTCTGAATTTATAAGCTTTTCTATAAATTCATTATAAGAGAAGAATTAAGTATCGGGGAAATAGATGATGTACATGGGGGCCATTTATCATGCCGATGAAGGATGTTCTCCCTGGAGCCGGGTATACCGTTCCCGGAGCAGCTGGATGAAATCGTTTTCCATCCGGGACAGCATGGCGCCTTCCCGGAGAATCGCTCCGAACCGGAGGTGTTCGCTGCAGTCCAAGAGAGGAACGGAGACCACCTTGTACAGGGAATCCTGTCCCTGGAATTCCATGATCCCCACCGTGAAGAAATTGGTCCGGGAGAGAAGGGCCATCTGTTCCTGCCGGTCGTTGACGTAGATCACTTTCCGGGTATCGTTCAGATCGATGGGGCCTTTTTCCGTGCTGAGGTGGTAGATGAAATCCTCATATTGGCCGATGTACCGGACGAAGCCGTAATCCCGGAGATCCTGAAGGTGGATGCCCTTCCGGCCGAACCGTCGGACCAGCTCATGGTCAGAGGACAGGCACACATAGGGACGGAACGCGGCCAGGGGGATGTAGTGGAGCCCCTGCTGGGAAAAATAGGCCTCCAGATCATCCCGGCGGGTGGCCATGTGGATCACTCCCACGTTGGAATAGCCGTTCTTCACCTGGGAGATCACATCCAAGGTGGCGGCTTCGCAAAGATGGTTGGAAAAGCTTTCCGCATCCTGGTAGCGCCGGCATATTTCGTTGAAACATTCGGCGGTGTGGGAAAAACGGGTCATGCTTACGTTCAGGCAGCCGCAGTCCTGCTTCCGGGCGGAGGAAAGGTGCTGGAGCTGGTCCATTTCCCGGAGGATCACCTTGGAATGGGCCAGGATCCGCTGGCCGTCCAGGGTCAGCCGGGTGCCCTGGCTGGTGCGCCGGAACAGGGTGAGACCCATTTCTTTTTCCAGCTGCTTGATGATGTGGCTGAGCTGGGGCTGGGATATGTACATGGCTTTGGCCGCCCGGGTAATGGACCCGTACTGGGCCACGGCGGCAAAATAGCGAAGATTGTTGGTGTCCATGGGAACCTCCTGGTGTGATGTCAGCTGTATTATAACATAATTTTAAATTTTCACTGTCTTTTTTTGACGATTTCCCGATAGGGGGTGTGGTATATTTCGGGTACAACCCATCAATGGAATGGAATTCCAATAATTCAAGGAGGAATCTTATGAAGCTGACGAAAATACTGCCTTCTTCCCTTGCGGCAGGGTTCTGTATCGGACTGGGGGGAGCGGTGTTCCTGCTCCAGACGGAGAAGCTGGTGGGAGCGGTGCTGTTCTGCATCGGTCTTTGCACCATCTGCGAAATGCAGTTCCACCTGTTCACCGGCCGGGTGTGCTATGCCCTGGAACAGCCTTTGTGGCGCTGGCTCCAGTTCCCGGTGATCTGGATCGGCAACTGGCTGGGGGCCGGGCTGGCGGCCAACCTGTTGTTTCTGACCCGGATGGGGCCGGCGGCCCGGAAGGCGGCCCAGGCCCTGGTGATGGCCAAAAACGGGGATACCTTCCTGAGCCTGTTCGTGCTGGGGTTCTTCTGCAATCTCTTCGTGTTCATTGCGGTGGAAGGGTACAAAACCTTTCCCCATGTGCTGGGGAAATACCTGGCTATTTTCGTGGGGATCACCGTGTTCATCATGAGTGGCTATGAACACAGTGTGGCGGACATGTTCTATTATTTCATGGCGGGCCAGATGGACCAGGAAACCCTGGTGCGGCTCCTGGTGATCACCGCCGGCAATGTGTGCGGAGGGATCACCGCCTGGGGGGCCCGGCAGGCAGGGCGCCGGGCGGCCCGGTAAAAGGGGGAACGGGACTGGCATCCGGAGGGCTTTTTTGCTATACTCGAAGTATATTCTGCTGAGGGGGCGTTAGGATGAATCCATTTCAAATTGACATACCCACGAAAGTGCTGTTTGGAGCCGGGCAGCTGAACCAGCTCCATGGCCAGGAATTGCCGGGGAAAAAGGCCCTGATCGTGATTTCCTGCGGGAAATCCACCCGGGCCAACGGCTATCTGGACCGGACGGAAAAGGAACTGGCGGCGGCTGGAGTGGCTGCGGCGGTGTTCGACAGGATCCAGGCCAATCCCACCCTGGAAAGTGTGGGACAGGGAGCCCGGGCTGCCCGGGAACTGGGAGCGGACCTGATCGTGGCCCTGGGTGGAGGCTCGGTGATGGATGCCGCCAAGGCCATTGCCCTTATGGCGGTGAACGAGGGGAATTTATGGGACTATGTGGGATCCGGCACCGGCAAAGGACAGAAACATGCCCGCCGGGCCCTGCCGGTGATCGCCATTACCACCACTGCAGGCACCGGTTCGGAAGTGGATGCCACCAGCGTAATCACCAACCAGGAAACCCATGAAAAGATCGGGCTGAAATTTCCGGATCTGTATCCCTTCCTGGCCATTGTGGATCCGGAACTGATGGTGACGGTGCCGCCCCGGCTTACGGCGTTCCAGGGGTTCGATGCCCTGTTCCACAGCCTGGAAACCTATGTGAACCGGAAGGCCAACCTGATGAGCGACATGGTGGCTTCCACTGCCATCCGGGACATCGGGACATTCCTGCCCCAGGCAGTGGCCCAGGGCAGCAGCCTGGAAGCCCGGACCCACATGGCCTTTGCCAACACCCTGTCCGGCTATGCCATGGTCCTGGGAGGCTGCACCAGCGAACATTCCCTGGAACATGCCATGAGTGCCTACCATGAAGCCCTGCCCCATGGTGCCGGGCTGATCATGGTTTCCCTGGCCTATTTCGGCTGGATGGCAGAGCACCATGTGTGTGATGACCGGCTGACGGATCTGGCCCGGTTCCTGGGCCGGAAGGAGGCCCGGGGGCCGGAGGACTTCCTGGCGGCCCTGGCCGATCTCCAGAAAGCCTGCGGCGTGGACGGATTGAAAATGAGCGATTACGGGATTGCTCCGGATGAATTCCCCAAAATGGCGGAAAATGCCATGACCGCCATGAAAGGCCTGTTTGCCAACGACCGGATGGCCCTGACCCGGGAAGACTGTGTGGCCATTTACCAGAAAGCCTATCGGTAAAACAGGTTGTACAAAGGTGGTACAACTTAGGTTGTCGGGGCTGTTGCTTCGGCAACAGCCCCCTTTTTTCCCAAACTGAAGCAAAGGACGGAAACCATTCCATGAATTTTTCATTTCTCTCTCCCCGGGGGCAGATGCTCCTGTCTTTGGCCATTTTCGGCACCATCGGTCTGGTGCGCCGGTTCATCCCTCTGGGCTCTGTGCCTCTGGCCTTTCTCCGGGCCACCCTGGGGTGTCTGACTCTGCTGGTGCTGATGCAGGGGGGCCATATCCCCTTCCACCGGGACCGGCTGAAGGCCCGTGCCCCGAAGCTGCTGCTCAGCGGCCTTCTCCTGGGGCTGGACTGGGTGTTCTTTTTTGAAGCCTTCAACCATACCACCGTGGCCATTGCCACCCTGTGCTACTACATGGCTCCGGTGTTCATGCTGGCGGCAGCCCCTCTGGTGTTCCATGAGACCATCAGCCGCCGGAAGCTGGTGTGCGCGGCCATTACCATCGGGGGCATGCTGCTGGTATCCGGGGTGCTGGGCTCCAACGGGGACATGGGTGATATTGCCGGAGTCCTGTATGCTCTGGCCGGTGCCCTTTTCTATGCCGGGATCATTGTGCTGAGCAAGACCATCCAGGGCCTGGATCCCTATGAACAGACAGCGGTGCAGCTGGGGACGGCGGCCTTTTTCCTGCTGGCCTACTGCCTGGTCACCGGACAGCTGGATTTCCACACCATGACGGCCGCTGGCTGGGGGCTGACCCTGCTCTTGGGGATCGTCCACACCGGGCTGGCCTACGGGATCTATTTCGGCAGCCTGACCCAGGTGCCGGCCCAGACCACCGCCATCCTCAGCTATGTGGATCCGGTGGTGGCTGTGTGTATTTCCGTATTCGTGCTCCAGGAGCCCATTACGGAGCTCCAGCTGGCCGGGATCTGTCTGGTGCTGGGAGGCATGATCAGCGGAGAGAGGAAGTAGGGCTGCAGGCCGGTCAACGGTCAGCTGTCAACGGTCGAAGGAAGGCCGGCATCCGCCGGCCTTTGAAGGGAAACGCAGCTGGCGCTGCTAACCCACCACCATTGCGCAAGCGCAACGGTCCCCCGCCCTTGCAAAGGGGCGGATATACGCTCGGGCCTCTGGCCCTTGCTTGCGGCACAAGGGCGTAAGCCCGATGTGCCATTTATCCGCCCTTTTCAAGGGCGGGGGACCAGCCGTGAGGCTGGTGGTGGGTTAGCATCCAACGGATGCGTTTATCATTAAAGAAACCCGCCTACTGCGGGTTCCTTTATTTTAATTACAAGGAGAATGAAAATGGAAAACCGTATTTTTCATCCAGGTGACATTGTCCGGCATTTTAAACGGGAACGGCTGACGGAGGAGGAGAAACGGACCAACCGGTACCTGTACCAGATCATCGGCCCGGCGGTCCATTCGGAAACCCGGGAGCCTTTGATGGTGTACCAGGCCCTCTACGGAGATTTCGGACTCTACGTCCGCCCCTCTGCCATGTTCTACAGCGAAGTGGATCATAAGAAGTATCCGGAAGTGAAGCAGAAGTACTGGTTTGAGAAGGTGTAAGGGCTGTCGGTTGACAGCTGACAAAAAGGTGAGCTGCATTGCAGCTCACCTTTTACGTTAACTATACTAAAATACTAGGTTGACGAAATAGACCATTTCCTGTATGGTGAGGAAGTCTGAAAATTCTGGAGGTGAGGCTGTGCGTTTGCGTGAAATGGTGTTGTGCGGGCTGTTCATTGCCCTGGTGGCAGTGGGGGCTCTGATCCGGATCCCGGTGGGGAGCGATGTGTACACCCTGCAGTTCATGTTCACCCTGCTGGCGGGACTGCTGCTGGGAGCCCGGCTGGGAGCCCTGGCCGTAGGGACCTATGTGGTCATGGGCCTTGTGGGGATCCCGGTGTTTGCTTCGGGAGGAGGGCCTTCTTATGTGCTCCAGCCCACCTTTGGGTATCTGGTGGGGTTTACCATCCAGGCCTGGGTCTGCGGGAAGCTGGCCCGGCAGGGAACTGCTGAGGTGACCCTGTCCCGGCTCCTGGGGATCAACCTGGTGGGGATGGTCATCGTCTATGTGCTGGGGATCAGCTATTTCTGGCTGTCCTCCAACTATCTGGTCCAGGCCCCCATCGGCTTCTGGGCGGCCCTGTGGTACTGCGGGGTACTCCAGGTGGTGCCGGATTTCCTCCTGTGCCTGGGAGCGGCCTTTGTAGGGCTCCGGTGCCGGAAAGCGGGAATCTGGGTGTAAGGAGAGGAATGCAATGGGCAAAGCGATATTCATTACGGGAACGGGTACGGATGTGGGGAAGACCTATGTGACCGGGCTTCTGGTGAAGAAGATCCGGGAAGCGGGGCTGGACGGCAGCTACTACAAGGCCGCCCTCAGCGGGGCGGAACCGGACGGAAACGGGAAACTGGTGCCCGGGGATGCGGCCTGGGTGAAGGAAACCGCCGGGATCCCGGACCCTCTGGAAGATCTGGTGACCTATGTGTACCGGGAAGCGGTGTCCCCTCATCTGGCGGCCCGGATCAACAACCATCCGGTGGACCTGGACAAGATCCGGCAGGCCTTCCGGAAGGCCAAAGACCGGCACCAGTATCTTACCATGGAAGGCAGCGGGGGCATCCTGTGTCCTCTGGGCTGGGAAAAGGCTCACCACCTGCTGCTGGAGGACATGATCCAGGCTCTGGACCTGGGCTGCCTTCTGGTGGCGGATGGGGGACTGGGGACCATCAACAGTACGGTGCTGACGGTGGAATATCTCCGGCACCGGGCCATTCCTGTCCGGGGAATCCTGTTCAACCGGTGGAAACCGGGAGACCGGATGCAGGAAGACAACCGGATCATGGTGGAGGAACTTACCGGCCTGCCGGTGCTGGCCTGTGTAAAGGAAGGGGACCGGGAACTGGAAGGCCCTCTGGACAGACTGCTGGAAACCTATACCTAAGGAGGCGAAAATGGAACACAAAACGATGGAACAGCGGGACCTGGACCTGATCTGGCATCCCTGTTCACAAATGAAAGATTACGAAACCCTGCCTCCCATGGTCATCAATCATGCCCAGGGAGTCTGGCTCTACGACATCCACGGCAAAGCCTATCTGGACATTGTCAGCTCCTGGTGGGCCAATCTGCTGGGCCACCGGAATCCGGTGCTCAATGGACGGATCAAAGACCAGCTGGACAAACTGGAACATGTGATCTTTGCCAATTTCACCCATGCCCCGGCCATTACCCTGGCGGAACGGCTGAAGGCCCTGGTGCCGGAAGGGCTGTGCCGGTTCCAGTTCCACGACAACGGATCGGCGGCAGTGGAAGCGGCTCTGAAGCTGTGTTTCCAGTACTGGGCCCAGACCGGCCATCCGGAAAAACAGCGGTTCATGTGCCTGACGGAAGGGTATCACGGAGAAACCATCGGGGCTCTGTCCGTGGGGAGCATGGATCTGTTCGCCAAACTGTACAAGCCCATGATGATGGACAACATCCATGTGGAAGCCCCGGACTGTTTCCGCTGCCCCTATGGAAAGGACCGGCACCACTGCCGGTGTGAATGCTTCGCCAAAGCGGAAGAAGCCTTTGCCCTCCACGGCCGGGAAACTGCCGCCATGATCGTGGAGCCCCTGCTCCAGGGCAGCGCCGGCATGCGTGTGTACCCGGTTCTCTATCTCCAAAAGCTCCGGGCGCTGTGCGATGCCTATGAGGTGAAGCTGATCGCCGACGAAATCGCTACGGGCTTCGGCCGGACCGGTACCCTGTTCGCCTGCGGCCAGGCCGGGATCACCCCGGATGTGCTGTGCCTGTCCAAAGGACTGACCGGAGGGTACCTGCCCATGTCCCTGACGGTGACCACCCGGGAGATCTATGAGGCCTTCTACGATGATTACGGCAAGCATAAGGCCTTTCTCCACAGCCACACCTATGCCGGGAATCCCCTGGGGTGTGCGGCGGCCCACGGGGTGCTGGATGTGCTGGAACAGGAACAGATCCTGCCCCGGGCCCGGGAAACCGCCCGGTGGCTCACTGGAGAAATGGAAGCCCGGTTCGGGAACCATCCCCTGGTGGGAGAAATCCGCCACATCGGCCTGATCCACGCCCTGGAACTGGTTGCGGACAAAAAGACCAAACGGCCCTTCCCGGCGGAAAAACGGCTGGGGTATCACTTCTATCAAAAGGCCCTGGAACAGGGACTGGTACTCCGGCCTTTGGGAGATGTGCTGTATTTCAACCCGCCTCTCACCATTACCCGGGCGGAGCTGACCCAGGCCATGGATATCCTGGAACAGGTGCTGGCCTGAGAGCCGGCTGCCTGGGAAAAGGTAAACCAAAAATAAAATGAGGTTGACATAAAACAGAACCTGTCCTATAATAAGGACAACGAATTCAACGAGCCTGATTTCGTCCTGGTCCGTCCCTCCGGATCAGCATCATGAGGAACTCCCAGAAGGAGCTGCTGTACCTTTTTCGTGCAGCAGCTCCTTTTTCGTGGTAAGATGGGGACATTCCCAGTAAAACAACAGGAGGAAAACATCCTATGACCATTTTGGAACATGATATCCTGATCAGCGAAGATCTGCGCCGGGTACCCCGGGAGGAACTGGAAAACCGGCTGGCCCGGCTTCGGGAGGCCCTGTCCCGGCAGGATCCGGCCTGGCAGTTGGCGGTGATCACCGACAAGCTGGACATGTATTATTTTACCGGTACCATGCAGGAGGGTGCCTTCCTGGTCCGTCCCCAGGACGCCATTTTGTGGGTGCGCCGGAGCCTGGCCCGGGCTCTCAACGAAAGTCTCCTGCCGGAAGGGTGGATCCGGCGGATGCACAGCTACCGGCAGCCGGCGGAGTACTACGGGGACGCCCTGCCCCGGGAAGTGTACCTGGATGAAAAGCACACCTCCCTGGAATGGCTCCGGTTCTTCCGGAAATATTTCCCTTTTGAAGTCCGGAAAAACCTGGATCCGGTGCTCAGCGGCCTCCGGAGCGTGAAAAGCGGCTATGAACTGGCTCTTTTGAGCCGCAGCGGCCGGATCCATGCGGACGTGCTGATGCACGAGGCTCCGGTTTTCCTGAAGGTGGGGATCAGCGAAGCGGAACTGGCCATCCAGCTATACCTGCGGATGGTGCTGAAAGGCAGCCAGGGGGTGGCCCGGACCAACCGGCCTACCGGGGAAGATGCCATCGGCCTGGCTTCCTTCGGGAAAAGCGCCCTGGTGCGGACCGCTTTTGACGGCCCCGGGGGCACCAGCGGCACCTGTGTGGCGGTCCAGAGCATCGGGTCGGCCTTCCGTCTGTTGAAGCCGGGCCGGCTGGTGTACCTGGACATTCCCTGCGGGGTGGACGGGTACAATACGGACAAGACGGTGGTGTACTATTTCGGGGACCTGGACCGGGATCCGGCCAAAGAGGAAATCCTCCGGGCCTACAATTACTGTCTGGATCTGGAACAGCAGACCCTGGCTCTTTTGAAACCGGGAGCGGTGCTGGGGGACATTTACGACCAGGTGATGGGGGACTTCGATCCTTATTATGAAAAGATGTTCATGAACGGAGGCCGGTTCCTGGGCCACAGCATCGGCATGTGCATGGATGAGACCCCGGTGATCGCCGGGGGGGTGAAGGACCGGGTAGAGGAAAACATGGTCTTTGCAGTGGAACCCAAGATCGCCCTGCCGGGACTGGGCATGGTGGGCACGGAAAACACCTACCGGATCGGTCCTGACGGGCCGGTGTGCCTGACGGGAGGTTCCCAGCCTCTGCGGGTTGTCCGTTGATTTCAGACCGGGGAAAATGATAAAATAACAAGATACAATCAATGGGGCCCTGCCTGTGGAAAGGGCCCGGAAACAAGGGGAGTTAAAAAGAAATATGACAGCAGAAGAAACGGGACTCCTGGACAAACAGGACTTCCTGGAACAGAAAGAAGTCATCAAAAAGCAAATCCTGGGGAACGGGAAGCTGACCGGGGCGGAAAAACGCCAGACCCTTCAGGTGCTGGAAGGATTCGGGAAATCCGTCCTCCAGGGAGGGGTACGCCAGCACGGGATCACCAAGGCCATGCTGAAGACGGCCCTGCCGGTGTTTGGAAAGATGAGCGAAGACAAGCGGCACAATGAAAAGGAACTGCGGGTACTGAAGTTCCTGACCTATTTTGTCCTCCAGGGCGTCCGGAAATGAGTGCTCTGACTCTCTTCCTGCTGGCGGTGTCCCTGTCCATGGATGCCTTTGCGGTTTCCGTCTGCGGGGGGCTGAAAATGGAAGGCCGGGAACGGTTCAAGGGAGGCCTGATCTTCGGAGCCTGGTTCGGAGTGTTCCAGGCCCTGATGCCGTTTATCGGCTACGAACTGGGAAGCCATTTCGCCAGGGTGGCGGAAGCCTATTCCCACTGGATCATCTTTGTGATCCTGGCCTACATCGGCTGGAACATGATCAAAGAGGCCGGGGAGGACCAGGAAAAAGAAAAGATCACCGGATTCCGGACCATGCTGGGTCTGGCGGTGGCCACCAGCCTGGATGCCCTGGGGGTGGGCGTGGGATTCGCCTTCCTGGATATCCGGATCCTGCCGGCGGTGCTGGAAATCGGCACCATCATCTTCTGCCTGTCCTTCCTGGGCTGCGCCTGCGGTTCGGTAATCGGCATGTGGGGCAAGGAACGGGCAGAAAAAGCAGGGGGCTTCGTCCTGCTGCTGATCGGCCTGAAGGCTGTCATCGAGCACTACGGGATCCTGGACAACTGGACGCCGTTTTTGTTCTAAGCCAGCGGAGCTGGCATCCTTCGGCCATTGACGGGGGTACTGCATGCTGCGTGTAACACTCCGGTCTCAAGAGCCGCATAGCGGATTGGTCTCGAGTCTCGAGTCCCGAGCCGAATGAGAAATTTGCAGGCAAATTTTTGAACGTGTAAATCGGTACCGTAGGGGCTGCACGCCGGGCAGCCCGCCAAATCATCGATGATCTGCGCATTTTGCGGGGCGCCGGGCCTGCGCCCCCTACGGTTATACACAATAAGAAGAACCTGGCTGAAGGACAGGTTCTATCCAGGGTCTCGAGACTCACGACTCGAGACCCGAGACCTTAAAAAAGGGCTGTTGCACAAGCAACAGCCCTTTTCCAAAAGGAGGACATCAAAATGGTCCGTCAGCGGTACATCATGCATGTGGATATGGATGCGTTCTTTGCTTCGGTGGAGCAGCTGGATCATCCGGAATACCGGGGAAAACCGGTGATTGTGGGAGGGCTTTCCGGCCGGGGAGTGGTGTCCACCTGCTCCTATGAAGCCCGGAAATTCGGGGTCCATTCCGCCATGCCCATGACCACGGCCCGGCGGCTCTGTCCTCAGGCCATCTATGTCCAGGGCCGGTATGACCGGTATACGGAAATCTCCCGGGAGATCCGGGGGATCTTCCGGGAATTTTCTCCGGTGGTGGAGCCCTTGTCCATCGATGAAGCCTTCCTGGACCTTACGGGTATGGAGGCCCTGGCCGGGGATGTGTATGCCCTGGGACCCAGGATCAAACAGGTGATCCGGGAAAAAACCGGCCTTACCGCTTCCGTGGGGCTGGCCCCCAACAAATTCCTGGCCAAACTGGCCAGCGATCTCCGGAAGCCGGACGGGCTGGTGATCATCCGGCCGGAAGAGGCGGCGGCCTTCATCGGGCCCCTGCCGGTGGGACGGATCTTTGGATTGGGGCAGAAATCCGTGGGGGCCCTGAAAAAAATGGGCATCCGGACCATTGGCCAGCTGGCGGGCTGCGATCCCCGGATCCTGCGGCCTCTTTTGGGGAAAAACGCGGAGGAAATCCGGGACCGGGCCCGGGGCCTGGACAGCCGTCCGGTGGTGCCGGACGAACAGCGGAAATCCCTGGGGAAGGAGAACACATTCCCGGTGGATCTGGTGGGGCCGGAAACCTGTCTGGGAGCCCTGTGGGACCTGTGCCAGCAGGTAGGGTGGCGGCTCCGGTGCGCCGGCCTGTCCGGCTGCACGGTAACTCTGAAGGTGAAGACCGCCGGCTTCCAGCTGCTGACCCGGAGCCGGACGGTGGAGGAACCGGTTTGCCAGGATGAGGCCCTGATGGAACAGATCCGTCTCCTGGCCCGGCAGCTGCCCTGGACCCAGCCGGTTCGGCTTTTGGGAGTCAGCGTCAGCCACCTGGTGCCTGGAGGATCCCAGAGCCTGGCTGTGGAAGATGCACGGCAGGAAAAGCGGAACCGGGCCCTGGACGCCCTGAAGCAGCGGTTCGGGGAGGATATTATCCGGAAGGGCTGGAATCAGGGGGAAACCCGTCTGGTCAGAGAACGGGAAAAAAGGTAGAATAGAACTGTCTGAAGGGGGGGCCGGAGGACGGAAAGGAGACGGCTGATGGAACGGAAGAAGAAAATCGGTGTGGGGATGGTCCTACTGGGGGCCACTCTGTGGGGCAGCAGCAGCAACAGTGTGGAATACCTGATGGTGGATCAGCATTTCACCTGGTCCACCATCCTGTTCTGGCGGATGATCTGTACCGGGATCTCCTTCCTGGGAATCTGCCTGTTCCAGAAGCAGGATCTTCTGGCCCCCTTGAAAAACGACTGGAAATGGATGATGAAGTTCATTGTCCTGGGGCTGTATCTCATGCAGGTGACCTTTTTCAAGGCCATCTACTACAGCAATGCGGCCACAGCCACGGTGCTCCAGTACACCATGCCCGCCATCCTGCTGCTCATGTACCTGGTGAAGGACCGGCGGCTGCCCACTCGGCGGGAAGTGCTGGCGGTGGTGCTGGCTCTTCTGGGGACGGCCCTCATTGCCACCAAGGGCCAGGGGGCGTCCCTGGCGGTCTCCCGGGAGGCGCTGGTGTACGGGATCCTGGGGGCCTTCGGTATGGCTTTCTATACGGCCTATGCGGCGGTACTGCTGAAAAAGTACAGCTGCTTCCTGATCCTGGGCTGGAGCAGCCTGGGGAATGCCTTGCTCCTGAAACTGTTCCACCATCCCACTCTGGAGGGGGCCGTCCTGGACATCCACACGGCGGCGGCTTTTGGGATCCTGTTCGTGCTGGGGACCCTGGTGGCCTATTATGTGTACCTGGAGAGCACCAAATACATCCCTCCGGCGGAAACCGGGGCCCTGGCGGCTTTTGAACCTCTCTCCGCCTACTTTTTCTCCGTGGCGGTCATGGGGAACCGGGTGGGGCTGGTGGAACTGCTGGGGGCTCTGTGCATCATCGTCATGGTCTGTGTATTGGCCCGGAATGACTGATGGAAAAAAAGATTGCAAATTCTATTGACAGCCAGGGTTTGAGTCCCTATAATGTAAATCATACTAAAGCGGTAGTAATTAAAGCGGAGATTATTTTGGGAGGCCAAGACAATGAGCGAAGAAAAGAAATACCATTTTGAAACTCTGCAGCTCCATGTGGGGCAGGAACAGGCGGATCCCGCCACTGATTCCCGGGCAGTGCCCATTTACCAGACCACGTCCTATGTGTTCCGGAACAGCCAGCATGCTGCTGACCGGTTCGCCCTGAAGGATGCCGGGAATGTGTACGGCCGTCTCACCAACCCTACGGAAGACGTTTTTGAAAAACGGATCGCCGCCCTGGAAGGCGGGGTGGCGGCTCTGGCTACGGCCAGCGGCG
>NZ_FR902050.1:10388-25386 GCF_000437815.1 Acidaminococcus sp. CAG:542 | reverse complement strand
GATCCACCCCGATCCCAGCCAGGCGACCCTTCGATGAAACCCGTTGTTTCCCCACCCTCCGACCCTGACGCCGTAGGGGCGCGCCGCAGGCACGCCCTTCCCGGCCGCCGGTTTTCCTATATTTCCAGGAACCCGCCTTGCGGGTTCCTTCCAACTGCAAAGCGGCCCTGCCGCTTTTCCCCATACACCGGGGCTGCCCTGCCAGCCCCCAAAGGAGGTCCTGCCATTGAAAAAAAACATCATCCGCTACTGCATCACTGCCCTGGGATGCCTGCTGATGGCCCTTTCCATCAACGCCTTCTTCGTCCAGCACCATTTCCTGTCCGGCGGCATCTCCGGGGTATCCATCATCCTGTACTACCTGACCGGCTGGCCCCCGGGGATCACCAGCCTGATCTTCAACATCCCCCTGTTCTACATAGCCTGGAAATACATGAGCCGCCAGTTCTTCATCGACAGCGTCATCGGCACCGTGCTGTTCTCCCTGGCCCTGGACGGCACCGCCTTTGTCCAGGCCTACGTGAACATCCCGGACAAGCTCCTGTGCTGCATGGCCGGGGGCGCCCTGGGCGGCCTGGGCGGGGCCCTGGTGTACCGGTCCGAAGCCTCCACCGGCGGGGTGGACATCCTGGGCTTCCTTACCAAAAAATACTACAACATTTCCGTAAGCACCACCAACTTTCTCTTCGACTGCTGCGTCATGCTGGCCGCCGTGGTGTTCCTGGGGCTCACCCCGGTGCTCTACAGCCTGGTGCTGTTCTTCATCACCTTCAAGGCCACCAACCTGTTCATGGTGGGCTTCGACTACAAGAAACAGGTGATCATCGTGTCCACCCACGCGGAAGAGATCAGCCGGCGGATCATGGACGAAGTGAACCGGGGGGTCACCATCCTCCACGGAGAAGGGGGCTACACCCGCCGGCCCCTCCAGGTGATCCTGGTGGTGGTGAAGCTCACCCAGCTGGCCCACCTGGAAACCATCATCAAAGAAGTGGACCCTATGGCCTTCGTAACCATCCAGGACGCCAACAACGTGTTCGGCAGAGGCTTCACCCAGCCCAACCTGGATCTGGAAGAGGAGCGGAGGCTGAGGAAGTAGGGGCTGCTGCGCTGCAGCAGCCCTGTCAGCGGTCAGCGGCCGATGGTGGCCGGATGCCGGGCATCCGGCTTTGAACCTATGGCCCTCTGGGCGGCCGGGATGGGCTCGCCTTCGGCAAGCCCCTACAGCGTTGGGGTCAGGGGATCACTGCGGCGATCCTGGGAACGGGGTTGTCAAAGGATCCGTTTCCCTGACCGTTGAGATCCACCCCGATCCCAGCCAGGCGACCCTTCGATGAAACCCGTTGTTTTCCCCCCTCCGACCCTGACGCCGTAGGGGCGCGCACCAGGCACGCCCTTCCCTGGCCTGCTATTTTCCTATATTCCCAGGAACCCGCCTTGCGGGTTCCTTCCATCGGCTAGAGACTAGAGCCTGGAGACTGGCTCCCGGACTTTTTCCGCACATTCCATGAACTTTTCCACCATGCTCCAGGTGCGGCCCTCTTCTTTCCATCCGAAACAGATGGGATAACTCATTTCCTTCCCCAGGGGCACCTCCACCAGATCCTTCCGCTGGTCCGGCTTCAGGAACCCTTCCACCAGGTAATCCGGAGAAAAACACACCCCTGCCCCGGCCACGCACATTTCCAGCAGCAGCTCCAGGTTGTGGGACTTCACCTTCTGCCGGGGCTGGAACTTCAGGCCCTTCAGGTACCGGGCCACCAGATACCCTGCCAGGTCCGCCTCGTCAGTCCGGAGGAAAGGACAGGCCTGGAGCACCCGGGCATCCCGGGTTTCCTGCAGCTTCCGGATCACCTGGTCCGTCCCTGCCCCATACTGCCGCTCCAGCAGCTTCCGGTCTGCCAGCAGCCGGATTTCCTCCTGCTGGATCACCCGGGTCCGGATCCCGGGGATAGCTTCAGGGAAATAGGCCACCACCAGGTCCGTCCCCCCTTCCTCCAGCTGCCGGAGCAGTTCCGCGTTGCTGTCCTCCCGGATCTCCACTTCCATCAGAGGATACCGGGCCTGGAATTCCCCCAGCACCCTGGGCAGCAGGATATGACCTCGGGTATAGGCGATTCCCACTTTCAGCCGGCCCCGGTCCCGGTGATTGATGTCCTGGAAAGCCTGGCCCAGGGACCGGTATTCCCCCTGGAACCGCCGGGCATACTCCAGGAACACCTCCCCTCCGTAGGTCAGCTGCAGGGGCACCTTCCGGACAAACAGCCGGCACCCCAGCTCCTTTTCCAGCGCCGCGATCTGGCCGCTGAGAGTCTGCTGGGTAATGTACAGCCGGTCCGCCGCCCGGGAAAAACTGGCCTCCTGGGCCGTCATCAGGAAATACCGGATGGTGTTGAAATTCATGGAACTCTCTCCTTTCGTATTATCGTCTTTTACCTGTATTATATACTTTTATTAACAGTTTGTATACGATGATGAAAACTGGTACACTGCAGGTATCCAAGGTTGCGAAAGGAGCCCTTCTTATGGAAAACCGCGTCCTGCTGCTGTTCTGTCTCATCCTTCTGGCATTCGTCCTGTTCCAGGGTCCCCTGCTGGGTGCCCTGGTCCTGGGCTTCCTGCTGTTTGCCGGCTACGGCCTCCATCAGGGCCACAGCCTCCCTCAGGTGCTCACCATGGCCTGGGAGGGGGTCCTGGGGGTCCGGACCATTTTCCTGGTGTTCCTGCTCATCGGCCTCCTCACCGGGGTGTGGCGGTCCGCCGGCACCATTGCCTACCTGGTCACCGCCGCCGGCCAGCTGATCCATCCGGCGCTTTTCCTGCTCCTGGCCTTCTGGCTCAACTGCAACATTTCCTTTTTGCTGGGCACCAGCTTCGGCACCGCCGCCACCATGGGGGTGATCACCATGAAAATCGGCATCAGCCTGGGGATCCCGCCCCTGTTTACCGGGGGAGCCATCCTGTCCGGGGTGTATTTCGGAGACCGGATGAGTCCCGTTTCCACCAGTGCCCTGCTGGTGGCCGTCCTTACCGGTACCAACCTGTACCGGAACCTGCGGAACATGGCCCGTTCCACCCTGGTGCCCTTTGTCCTCTCCAGCCTGTTCTACCTGTCCCTGGGGTTCCTGTCCCGGCACCAGGGACAGACTGCGGCCCCTGCCGCCGCCCTGGCCAGTCTGTACACCTTCACCCCCCTGCTGCTGCTCCCTGCCCTGAGCATCCTGGTGCTGAGCCTGCTGCAGGTGCCGGTCAAGACCAACCTGGCCGTAAGTATCCTGCTGGCTTCCCTGCTCAGCCTGCTGGTCCAGCACATGTCTCCGGCCGCCCTGCTCCAGGTGCTGGTCTGGGGCTACCATGTTCCCGATCCCTCCCTGGCCTCCCTGACCGATGGAGGCGGCATCCTGTCCATGGTCCAGGTGGGGGCCATTGTGTGCCTTTCCTCCTCCTATGCCGGGATCTTCAAAGGCACCGGCCTCCTGGACGGGCTCCAGGAACGCTGCCTGGGCTGGGCCCGGAAATGGGGCTGCCAGACCGCCGCCACCCTCACCGCCCTGTTCACCTCCCTGATTGCCTGCAACCAGTCCTTCACCATCCTCCTGACCCACCAGCTGTGCCGGAAACTGCCCTGGACCCCGGAAAAGGCCGCCCTGACCCTGGAAGACACCGCCGTCCTCCTGGCCCCCCTGGTGCCCTGGTCCATTGCCTGCGCGGTGGTGCTGGAATCCGCCGGAGCTCCCGCCGCCTCCATTCCCCTGGCCTGCTACCTGTATCTGATGCCCCTGTGGAATCTGTGGACGGAAAGACCCGGCTGACAGGAGAAGTCCCTGTCAGGGGCCGGTGGTGGCCGGATGCCCGGCATCCGGCTTTGAACCTATGGCCCTCTGGGCGGCCGGGACGGGCTCGCCTTCGGCAAGCCCCTACAGCATTGGGGTCAAGGGATCACTGCGGTAATCCTGGGAACGGGGTTGTGGGCGGATCCGTTTCCCTGACCGTTGGGATCCACCCCGATCCCAGCCAGGCGACCCTTCGATGAAACCCGTTGTTTCCCCACCCTCCGACCCTGACGCCGTAGGGGCGCGCCAAAGGCACGCCCTTCCCTGGCCTCCAGTTTTATACAATCAAAAGGACCTGGCTCATCCGGCCAGGTCCTATCCTGAAGCTTCCGACTTCCGACTAAAAAGGGACTGTTGCACATGCAACAGCCCCTTTTTTCTTCCGTATCTTATTTAAACATATTGATGAACACCATCAGGATACCGGAGTTGCAGAAGTCGATGAACATGGCCCCTACCAGCGGTACCGCGAAGAATGCCCGGGGAGCCGGACCATAGTTGGCAGTGATGGCACTCATGTTGGCCATGGCGTTGGGGGTTGCGCCCATACCAAAGCCGCACACGGCGGAAACTTCAACAGCCGCATCGTAGTCCTTGCCCATGGCGTTGAATACCACGAAGGTGGTGTAGAGAGCCATGAACACAACCTGTGCCACAGCGATGATGGCCAGAGGGCCGGCGATGTCGAACAGTTCCCAGATCCGCAGGCTCATCATGGCCAGGGACAGGAAGATGTTCAGACCAACATCCCCTACGGTGCCGATTTCCTGCATGGGAACAGGCAGCCCTTCTGCGTGGTCAGAGATGTTCCGGATCACAGCTGCCACGATCATGGAGCCGATGTATCCAGGGAAAGTCAGGCCAACACTGGTGAAGAACTTGCTGACGATGGTCCCGATACCCATGGCAACCAGGATTTCACCGGTGGCCAGCATGAAGTTTTCCGGAGTCATGGCCAGCGTGGCATTTTCTTCCATGCTCTGGGCCTTTTCGTTGGCCCCTTCCATATCTTCCTTGGTGCTGTGGAGATGGAATTTTTCCAGCAGACGGTGAGCCACAGGGCCGCCCATCAGGGACCCGGAGATCAGACCGAAAGTAGCCATGGCGATGGCCACAGTGGTGGCCCGTTCAACGCCGATGCCTTCCAGCATGGGACCGAAAGCCCCGGAAGTC
Source organism: Acidaminococcus sp. CAG:542 (assembly GCF_000437815.1). Taxonomy (NCBI): domain Bacteria; kingdom Bacillati; phylum Bacillota; class Negativicutes; order Acidaminococcales; family Acidaminococcaceae; genus Acidaminococcus; species Acidaminococcus sp. CAG:542. The sequence goes on along the minus strand of NZ_FR902050.1, from coordinate 20,380 downwards.
CCATGGCCGCCAACCAGAGGAATGGAGCCGGCGCACAGGCCCAGCAGCGGATGCAGGCCGGTGGCCTTGGCCACGCCCACACCGATGATGTTCTGGAAGGTGATCAGGATGGCGCACACGATGGTCAGGATCAGTACGTCACGGCCGCCTTTTTTCAGCAGGGCATAGCTGGCGCTGAACCCTACGCTGGTGAAGAACATGTTCATGAAGAAGCTCTGCTGCACCGTATCCAGTTTGATGGCACCGGTGCCCGCTTCGAACAGAGCCAGGTTGATCAGAGCGAACAGCACACCGCCGATAACCGGGTTGGGGATACAATAGGTTTGGAGAAATTTGATTTTCTGTTTGAGAAATTTACCCAAATAATAAAGTAAGATACCTACAGCCAAAGTTTGGTAAGAATTCAAGGCAAACATTTATTACGTTCCTCCTTTAAGTTCTGTTTTTTCCTACAAGGGTAACCAACACTTCCTCAAGCCGCGACCAGCTGCGTCCCCCCTGCCGGGACTCCCCCATCAGCTGTGCCAGTCCGACCATGCAAGTCTGTAAGGATTCATTCGTAAAATAATTGCTGTGCTGCATGGCCAGCTTCACCGCATAAGGGTGTATCTTCAGAGTGGATGCAATCGCGTCCTGTCGAGCACCTTTTGCCATCAGTTCCTTCACCTGGAGAAGCCGCCGCAAAGAAGCAAAGAGCCGGGATACGATCCCCGTGATCCCTTCGCTGCCGCTGGTGGTCCGTTCCTCTTTCAAGAGAGTCAGCACCTTATCCAGCTTCCTTTCTTCCACCGCATTCCCCAGAGCAAAGCCGGAGATTTCCGGCAATTGCGAGAACATCCGGGCCACATCCTCCTTCTGCCAGATCTTCCGGTCCCCTGCGTACAGGGCGATCTTGGCGATTTCCTGCTGCAAAAACAGCAGGGGCACCGTTTCCGCCGCCGATACGTATTCCTGGATCAGATTCATGGCATCCGGAGCGAACCGGGCTCCATAGGCCTCCGCCTGGCTCCGCAGCCAGGGCTGGAGCTGGTAGGCACGGACAGGGGCACATTCCACCACCGCCGCCTCCCGGCTCATGGTCTTGTAAAAAGACTGCCTTTTGTCCAGCTTGGTGCACAGGCAATAGACGTAAGAATACTCCGGCACATCCTTCAGCAGTTCCGTGAACTGCTCCAAAGGCGTGGCCGTTTTCTTCCTGCCCTTCCCTGCCGGCTTCCGTTCCTTCTTTTCCTTTTCGCCCAGCATCCGGGGGTCCTCAATGACCACCCAGTTGCCGCCCCCGAAAAAAGGGACGCTGTTAATGGCTTCCCGCAGTGCTTCCAGTTCAAAGTCCTTTTGGAAATTCCAGACCGCCGGTTCCGCATCCGGGGCAAAAGCCCGCTGGCGGAACGCCTGGCCCACGGCTTTCTTAAAGAACTCCTCCTCTCCCCAGGCGATGACAACATGGGGACACGCTGGATTTTTCCGCAGACTTTCCAGAAATACATCAGCCGTTGTATTCACATCGATCCACTCCTAGAAAAAATCTTGTTGCCAGCGATAACTATACCATACAGGACCCCTGCCGTCAAAAACCACCTTGATGGCGCCTCCCGTGTCCGTCCGGGCCACCGGGATGCCAAGCCCGTCCAGCCGCTCCAGCACCTCCCGGTGCGGGTGGCCGAACCGGTTCCCCCGGCCCGCCGAGATCACCCCCAGCCGGGGCGAAACCCCGGCCAGGAACTCCGGACAGGAAGAAGACCGGGAACCATGGTGAGAGACCTTCAGCACATCACTGCGGACAGCCCGGGCCGCCGCCCTCAGCTCCTCTTCCCCGGTAGCATCGCCGGTAAAAAGGACACTGTAAGGACCGGAAACCAGCCGGACAATCCCAGAGTTCTCATTCTCCCCTCCTTCCTTATATTCTGTGGGTGCTTCTACAATTTGTATTATACTCTTTTTTTTGCATATTTTCTGGTTTGTTTGCATTTTGTATACAATTTTTCTGTTTTGTCTAAATTGTTCCAAAGATATCAGTTTTGCTACTGTTTTGGTGGGAAATCCATCAGTTCCTGTCAGATCGGGGGCAGGGAGGGCCAATGCGGAGATGGGGAACCAGTGAGAAAGGCCTGCTGCTCCCCCGGCATGATCCAGATGCCCGTGACTAAGAATCAGAAGATCCACTTTATCAGCTCCCAACCACCGGAGAAAAGGAACCAGGATCCGTTCTCCCGTATCATACTGTCCAGGCAATCCCCCTGTATCCACCACGATGATTTCCCGTTCCGGCGTAACAGCCACAGCACAGTCCCCCTGCCCTACATCCAGAAAATATACCGTAAATGGCTGGGATTGGAACCTGGGCAGAGCCAGTACAGTCACCAGTCCCAAAGAAGCAGCGGCTATGGTTCCTGTTCTCAGACGGGACCGGAATGGCTGGAACCACCCTATTTCCAATACAGACAGAACCAGCAAAATATACAGTGGCCACAGCCACCAGGATACTTGACCCGTAACCAGCTGGGTACCCGGCAGTCTGGCCAGGCTGTTCCCCATCCAAAGAGCCGTTCCCAGCAACTGAGAAACGCCGGCCAGGATAGGCCTTGCGGGAACAATCAGTCCCATACATCCCAAGACCGCGCCAACAGCACTTCCTGTAAGACACAGAGACAGCAAGGGGACCAGAAGTAAATTGGCCCACAGAGAAACCGGAGACAACGAATGGAAATGTTCCACCAGAAATGGCAGACTCAGCAATTGAGCACTGATGGGTACAGCCAGTCCCTGTGCCAAGGGGCAGGGCAGAAAAACACCCAATTTTTCAGCAACAGACCTGCGAAGAGTCATTAAGCCAAGGGCTGCCGTAAAAGACAGCTGGAATCCTGGATCCCGGCACCACCAGGGCTTCCAGGTAAGAAGCAGGATGGCAGCCAGTCCCAGGAAGGCCGTGCCTCTGGCCCGACGGCGGCCTGCTCTGCCCAAGAGGACTCCCATTCCCAGAAGCACCGCCCGACACACCGATGCCCGCAGCCAGCAAAGTACTCCATAGCCCAATAGCAGCACCATAATCAAGGGAATGGCGGCCTTCCGGGGAATATGGAACAAACGGGCGCCTCCTGCAAGAATCCCCATCAGCAATGCCACGTGACTGCCGGATACGGACAGCAGATGGCTCAGCCCACAGCGTTGGAACATCCGGAGTGTCTCAGACGAAATCTGCTGGCTGCCTCCCAGCATCATTCCTTCCAGCAGGGCACTGTCTTCCGGAGCCATGGAATGGCGCAGCTGCTGCCTCAAGGCTTTGCCCAATTTGTAGATCCGGTCCGTCCATGTCAGATTCTGGGACAGGATCCGGCAGTCCCTTCCGTTCACCTGGAGTCTGCCCCCTTCTCCCCGTATGGCTGCCCCTACTTCCGGCATCTGAACTCCCGGATTATAGAATCCATCAATCGGTTGGAGAGGACCTGTTGCCTGGACAACCCCATACTCTGGTTGGAAGGAACCAGCCTTTCGGACAAAGACCCGGATACGGCCCCGTTTTTCTTCCATTAAAAAAGTCATGCTTCCCTGTCGGCTTTTTTTGACTGTCCCTGGGACGATTCTGCCTGTAAATGTATCTCTCTTGGACAGGGCAGATGTCATCCGGGCTGCTGCGGTCTCTTCCATACCACTTCGCCACGCTCCTGCGCAGAACATACAGCCCATGCACACCCCTATCCAGACTTCCCCAGGGAGTTCTTTTTTGCGGATAAATACAATGAAAACTCCCAAAAAGGCCAGTCCTGTAACCCACACCAAAACGGGAAGCCATTTGTCCAGACCTACCCGGACTCCGGCAACGTAGGCCATGCTGCCTGCCAGTACCGGATCCATCTTACACCTCCACCAGGGCCCGCAGCCGCTGGAATTTGGATGGCCCAATGCCGGAAACATTCTGAAGATCTTCCGGGCTGCGGAAAGGCTGCTGCCGCCGATATTCCACAATCCTTCTGGCCAGCGCCGGCCCTATCCCCGGCAGTCCGGTCAGTTCTTCCACACCTGCCTGGTTCAAGTTCACTCTGCCTGCAGCAGCCGGTGGCGGAAGCCCTGAATCGGCTTCTGCTGCAGGATTGACAGTCCCTGTACCTGGGGTTTCACCCCCAGTTGGGTCAACGGTTCTGGTCTGTACCGGTTTCCTGGCACTTTTTTTCAGGAGCGGGACGTTCACATGACTTCCATCTTTGCACTTTTTGGCCAGATTTACTCTCGTCAGGTCAGCTTCTTCCGTAGCTCCGCCTGCCTCAGCCAACGCTTCCTGATACCGGATGCCAGGTTTTACCTGATACAGTCCCGGTTCCCTAACCGCCCCGCTGATGTAGATGGTAATGGTTTTTGGTTTATCAGCAGGAACTGTAACGCTTGGCCTTTCAGACGGTATTTCCGCTGCTTCCGGAACCGTTTCCCGGGTGGCCCAAAAGCTGCCGCCCACACAAAGGGCCACCAGCACCACCACCACCGCCCATTTCTTTTTCTCCCATGGATCCATCATTTGCTTCTCCTCCTCAAAAAGATTCTGTAGGGACCCTTCTCCGCGAAAAGGAAAATTCCTTCCTGAGTGGAAAAATCGGGTGGTGAATGGACATTTCTCGTCTTGCATTCCTCCTCCATCTCCGTTACACTGGTACCATAAACAATCGAGGTGACAATTTTGGAACGGGATTATCTGGTTACGGACCGGCCCATGAAGGCCCTTTTTGTTTTTTCCCTCCCCATGATTCTGGGGAACTTCTTCCAACAGCTGTACAACACCGTGGATTCCGCCATTGTAGGGCGGTATGTGGGCGAACAGGCCCTGGCGGCAGTGGGGGCATCCTATGCCCTGACCACCGTGTTCATCAGCATCGCCATCGGCGGGGGCCTGGGAGCCTCAGTGCTGGTGAGCCGGTTTTTCGGAGCCCATGCCTATGACCGGATGAAAGAATCCATTTATACGGCATTTGTGGCCTTTCTGGTGCTCAGCACCGTGCTGGGGGCTTTCGGGTATGTTTCCAGCCGGCAGATCATGGCCTGGCTGAAGACCCCGGCAGAATCCCTTGCCATGGCGGATGTGTACCTGCAGATCTATTTTCTGGGGCTGCCCTTCCTCTTTATGTACAATATCATCTCCGCCACCTTCAACGCCCTGGGGAAATCCCGGTACCCCCTGGTGTTCCTGATCTTTTCCTCCCTGCTCAACGTGGGCCTGGATATCTACATGGTCCGGAACCTGGGCTGGGGGGTGGCCGGGGCTGCCTGGGCCACCCTGATTTCCCAGGGGATCTCGGCGGTGCTTTCCTATGGCGTGTTCCTCCGGCTGATCCGGCCCCTGGGACAGGCCCCCCGGTATTTCAGCCTGGACCTGTTCCGGAAAATGGGCTCCATTGCCCTCCCCTCCATCCTTCAGCAGTCCATCGTATCCATTGGCATGATGCTGGTCCAGAGCGTGGTGAACAGTTTCGGGGCGGCGGCCCTGGCGGGATTCTCCGCGGCCATGCGGATCCAGTACTGCTGCACCGTGCCCATGAGCGCCATCGGCAACGCCATGAGTCCCTACACCGGCCAGAACCTGGGAGCAGGACGGAAAGAACGGGTGATCGAAGGGTACCACAGCGCCAACAAGCTGGTGGTCCTCTATGCCCTGGTGATCCTGGTGGTGCTGGAAGGGTGGAACGAACCCATTATCCGGTTCTTCCTGGGGGACAAAGCCTCCCCCACCGCCCTGGCCACCGGCACCTCCTTTTTGCAGTTCGTTGGGTTCTTCATCAGCCTCATCGGGTTCAAAATGGCAGTGGACGGAGTGCTCCGGGGAGCCGGGGACATGAAGCTGTTCACCCTGGCCAACCTGACCAACCTGGCCCTTCGGGTGGTGATTTCCGTAACCCTGGCCCCCCTGTTCGGCATCCAGATGGTATGGATGGCAGAACCGGCAGGCTGGGCCGCCAACTGGGCCATTTCCTATTACGAGTACCGGACGGGAAAGTGGGAAGGGAAGGTGAAGGTGTGAAAAAAGCCGCCCCTGAGGGTGGCTTTTTTGTCAACGGTCAGCGGCCGGTGGAAGCCGGATGCCTGGCATCCGGCTTTGAACGTTTTTGCCCTCTGGGCGGCCGGGACGGGCGTGCCTGCGGCAAGCCCCTACGCCGTTGGGGTCAGCGGATCACCACGGAAAATCCGGGAAACGGGATTGTCGGGGAATCCGTTTCCGGGACCGTTGTTATCCACTCCGATCCCAGCCAGGCGACCCTTCGATGAAAACCGTTGTTCCCCCATCCTCCGACCCTGACGCCGTAGGGGCGGGCCCCAGGCACGCCCATCCCGGCCGCCGGTTTTCTCCATGCAAAAAGGACCTGGACAAAAATCCAGGTCCTTTCCTTTGGCCATTGACCCTTGGCCCGCGACCAGCCTGCCTCCGGCAGGTCTTTATTTCTTCGGTGCGGCTTCGGGATGGTTCTTTAAATAGGTGTCGTTCTGGGCGATTACGTCCAGGAACACCAGGGGTTCTTTCTTTTCGTTCCGCAGGCCGTGGGACTGACCGGGACGGGCGATGGTCACATCCCCTGCCTTCACCACCGTTTCCTTGCCGGTGCCGTCGGTGAAGATCCCTTCCCCGGATACGATGATATAGGCGTCTTCATTGAAACCGTGTTTGTGGCAGCCGATGGAAGCACCCTTTTTCAGGGTCAGATAGCAGATTTCCTTGATGGCAGAATCCGGGGCGGCCTTGTCCCGGGCAAAGGCGAATTTCCCGTAGGCAGTGCCCTTCCCTTTGGCTACATCCTGTTTGTCAAAGGTAAACAGATCGCCTTTGTGGTACACCTGTTCATCAGGTTTGAAAGGAGAATCCGGGGATCCGGCGGCAAACACCGTACCACCCATAAGGGTGGCACCCAGAGTCAGCAGCAAAGCCAGTTTTTTCAGTTTCATGAAAACCCCTCCTCATAAAATTCAAAATAATTGCATATTTATTGTAGCACTTTGTTCGGTCAGCGGCAACGGTTAACGGTAAAGGGGCAGCGGCCGGGACGGGCTCGCCTGCGGCAAGCCCCTACGTCGTTGGGGTCAAAAGTTCATCACGATGATCCTGGGAACGGGATTGTCGGGGAATCCGTTTCCCTGACCGTTGTGATCAATTCCCCGGTCCCCGCCAGACAACCCTTCGATGAACCCCGTTGTTTCCCTACCCTCCGACCCTGACGCCGTAGGGGCGCGCCGCAGGCACGCCCTTCCGTGGCCTGCGGTTTTCCTGTATTTCCAGGAACCCGCCCTGGGGGTTCCTTCCATAAAAAAGAACCCGCCCCCAAAAGGCGGGTTCTTTCCTTTGGCCGTTGACCGAGTTGCTGCTCTTACTTCTTCACCCACACCCGTTCCTTCACATCCAGTTTCTCGATGGGTTTGGGATCAGCGGTGGGTTCCCCGAAGGGCATCTGGGCCACCAGGGTCCAGCTGTCCGGCACTTCGAAGGCCGCCTTGATGGCATCGTCGATGATCGGGTTGTAGTGCTGGATATTCACCCCCAGCCCCAGGTCCGTGAGAGCCGTCCACAGGGCGAACTGGAGCATCCCGTTCCCCTGGCTGGCCCATACCGGGAAGTTGGCCGCGTATCCCGGAAACTGTTCCTGGAGCTTTTTCACCGTGTCCGTTTCCTCAAAATACAGCAGGGTGCCATAGGCAGCGGCAAACCCCTTCACCTTGGCTTCCGTAGGAGCGAATTTCTCCGCCGGCACGATTTTCCGCAGGGTTTCCATCACAATGTCCCACACCTTGTCATGGTACTTCCCCAGGGCCACGATCACCCGGCCGCTCTGCATGTTGAAGGCCGAAGGCACCTCCCGGGTCACCTTTTCCACCGTGTCGATGATGGTGTCCTCGCTCACCGGGATGTTCCGCCCCAGGGCATAATTGGTCCGCCGATGAGCCACCGCCTGATAAAAATTCCGTTCCGTCATGATATTCATCCCCTTAACTGTTATTTTACAAAGTACATTTGATGGGTATAGTATACCATATGGGTGGGGAAAAGGGAAGGGGCGCGCCAAAGGCACGCCCTTCCGTGGCCTGCGGTTTTCCTATGACAGCCCTATTCCATTTTCTCCGCCAGTTCCTTCAGATAGGCCTTGAACGCCGGGCCCAGGTCCTGTCTCCGCAGGGCGAATTCCACGGTGGCTTTCAGGTAGCCCAGCTTGTCACCGGTGTCGTACCGTTTCCCTTCGAAATTGTAGGCATAGACGCTTTCGTTGTGAGCCATCACCCGGAGGGCGTCGGTGAGCTGGATTTCCCCGCCCTTCCCGGGCCGGGTCTGTTCCAGTACATCGAACACATCCGGGGTGATCACGTACCGTCCCAGGGCGGCAAACCGGCTGGGAGCCTCTTCCACGCTGGGTTTTTCCACCATGTCCTTCACCTTCAGCAGGTTGTGGTCGTCGGTTTCCTCCCCGTCGATGATCCCGTAGGCGGACACCTGTTCCGGCTTTACCACCTGGCAGCCGATCACCGTGCCCCCGGTCTTGTCATACTGGTCCATGAGCTGCTTCAGGGCTGGTTCCCCGCTGCCGTTGTACACCACATCATCCCCCAGGATCACACCGAAGGGTTCCCCGTCGATGAAATCCTTGGCGCAGAGGATGGCGTCCCCCAGGCCCCGCTGGTATTTCTGCCGCACATAGTGGATCTTGATGCTGGAAATGGCCCGGACCTGCTTCAACAGTCCATGCAAAAAGGACCTGGACAAAAATCCAGGTCCTTTCCTTCGTCTGCTGACCGCTGACGGTGCTGCTGCCAGAGCAGCCGCACCTCACTTGCTCTCAAAAAACGCCTTGTACGCTCGGTAGGTTTCGTAGGCATCGGCTTTGCTCAGCAGGTCGTAGGGGGAATGCATGCTGAGCATGGCGGTGCCGCAGTCCACCACTTCGCAGCCCCAGTCCGCCAGCATGTAGGCAATGGTGCCGCCCCCGCCCTGGTCCACTTTCCCCAGTTCCCCGATCTGCCAGGCCACCCCGGCTTCGTTGAAAATGGTCCGGATTTTCTGGATGAACTCGCTGTTGGCGTCGTTGCTGCCGCCCTTGCCCCGGGCCCCGGTGTATTTGGTAAGGGCCACCCCGTAGCCCAACAGGGCCGAGTTGTCCTTTTCCGTCACTTCCGGGAACATGGGATCCAGGCAGCTGTTCACGTCCCCGGAGAGCATTTCGCTGTTTTCCATGGTCTCGTAGAAGTCCAGCAGGGTGCCCCGGTTCTGCAGGGCCAGCAGCTTCATGACGAACTTGGCGAAATAGGAGGACTGCATGCCGGTGTTCCCGTAGGACCCGATCTCTTCCTTGTCCGCAAACAGGGCCGCCTGGGTCTTTTTCCCGGCCCGGGCGTCCAGGATGGCTTCCAGGTTGGCGTAGGAGCACACCCGGTCGTCCTGGCCGTACCCGGCAATGAGGGACCGGTCAAAGCCCACATCCCGGCTTTTCAGGGCGGGCACCAGTTCCAGTTCCGCTGTGGTGAAGTCCTCTTCCTCCACCCCATAGGTTTCCTTCAACAGGTCCATCAGGGCGTCCTTCACCTTTTTGTCCTTGTCCGTATGGGTGCCGATCACCGCCTGGAGCTGTTCCCCGGTGACCCCTTCCGCCAGGGTCTTCTTCATCTGGTCCTGGGCCATGTGGATCAAAAGGTCCGTAATGTAGAACACCGGATCCTTTTCGTCCATGCCGATGTTCACTTCGATTTTCTTCCCTTCTTTGGTGTGGATCACCCCCACCAGGGCCAGAGGGATACAGGGCCACTGATACTTTTTGATGCCCCCATAGTAATGGGTCCGGAAGTACACCACCCCGTCCTGTTCGTGGACCGGGTTCCCTTTCAGGTCCAGCCGGGGAGAATCGATGTGGGAGCCTACGATTTTCAGCCCCTCATGGACCGGTTCCTTCCCGATCACCGCCAGGATGCAGGCCTTGCCCTTCTGATTCCAGTACACCTTGTCCCCGGGTTTCAGGGCTGCGGCCTCATACAGGGGCTTG